>DATLHW010000456.1:0-5249 GCA_035539675.1 Burkholderiales bacterium
TTGCTGATTAGTACGTTGATTCTCGGCGGCATGCTAATTCCCTTTGAAGCGCAGGTGCAAAACCGTCGCGTAGCAGAAACGCAAAAAATTATGGCGGAAATCAAAGAAGCATTGATTGGGTACGCCGTGATAAACAAAAGATTGCCGAGGCCCGCGAGCTCTTCATCAGTAGGAACCGAAAAGACGCTGCCATGCGGCTCTCATGGCGCCTGCACAGGTTTCGTCCCCTGGGCGACTTTAGGCGTCCGTAAACTGGACGCCTGGGGAAAGATCATCAATTACAGCGTAAGCCCTGGCTTCACGGACTCGAGCGGCATCACGCTCACATCAAACGGGTCGAAAACGGTTTACTACACATCCCCCTTCGCCGCTAATCCCCTGCTAACCAATAATATCCCCGTCGTCATATGGTCATCAGGCACGAAAAACTTTGGAACCTCTGATTTAGGTTCAGGAACAACGCTCCCCAATAATTCAACGACAAATGTCGATGAGGTCAAAAATGCCACCGATGCACAAACCTTCGTCAGTCGAACAACCACCGATCAAACCACGGCGACAGGGGGAGAATTCGATGATCTTATGACGTGGATTCCTACAGAAATCATCATCACTCGCATGATAACAGCGGGCCAACTGCCTTGATTTTGGGGAACCCAAATGTGGATAAGTCAGAATTGAAAATAAAAAAACAGTCGGGGATGACGCCTATGAAACGGCGCTCTACGCAACGCGGCTTCACCTTAGCCGAGTTAGCCATTGTCATGTTGATCATCGCGCTCATCCTCGGCGGTATCCTGATTCCACTAGGAACACAGGTTCAGAATAAGCGAGTAGCAGACACCCAGAAAACCCTTGAGGAAATTAAGGAGGCGCTGATCGGGTTTGCGGTAATAAATAAACGGCTTCCACGTCCGGCTGCATCCCCTACACTAGGAACCGAAAAAACCTCAAACTGCACTACTGATCCTACATGCACGGGTTATATTCCTTGGGCGACGTTAGGAGTTAGCAAACTCGATGCATGGGGAAAAATGATTCGGTACAGTGTGATGCCAAGCTTTGCGAATAGCCCGGCGGCGATCACGATTACGACGGCAGGTGACAAAACGATAAAGACTCGCGACTCGGCCGGCGCCCTTGCTGATCAAGCCATCAATGTGCCGGTTGTACTCATATCTTCTGGCGCAAAGAATACTGGCTACTTGGAAACCGGCGCGTTTCTTCTCGATAGCTCGACAACCAATGTCGACGAGGAAACTAATACAGGCCTCAGCTCACAAACAACCTTCATAAGCCGCATCGCCACCGATGTAACATCGACCGGCGGGGGAGAGTTTGATGATATCGTCACTTGGATTCCAACAACGATCCTTATCAATCGTTTGGTCGCGGCAGGTCAACTACCGTAATTGCAACTTACCCCCCACTCGATGAACCGATTGGGATGTAGGAGCGAGCTTGCTCGCGAATAACGGTTGATCGCGAGCAAGCTCGCTCCTACGTGCCGCAGATTAACATTTAGAGATGTGCACCGACTTTTCAAGTCAGTATTCTCTCCTCCAGCCTAAACTCCACATTCCCCGGTTCGTTGCAAGCCAAATGTAAATGAAAGCCCAGACTCTTCGCCTGCTGGCAAGCTTGGTACAGACCGATCCCCATGCCATCCCCCTCCTCAATCGGCTGCTGAAATAGATTGGCGAGCCGTTCGTCCCTAACGGGAGTTCCTGTATCGCAAATACTCAATACGAGCTTAGGGCTGGTTTGGAGTTTTACCGAGATAAAAATAGATCGATCGCGCAACCGTTTATAGCGCGCATTCTCGATGCAATTTTCCGCAACGTTATCGAATAGCCCAATCGGTACGCTGACCGACTCGTCTACTTCTCCAGAGAACGCAACCTGCCGACCTTCGTATCGCAACTTCAGCTCCTCCCACCAACGCAGCGCCGGCGCCTGTAGCGTGACCTCCGGCAGAGCGGGCGAACGCAATTTGTCGAGCGTTACTTGCAAGCGCTTGGTTAACTCCGGCAGTTGCTTCTTCAACATACGAGCAAATCCCGCATCCATCGCGCCCTGTTGGTCTTGGCCTGCCGAAGCCAAGGTATAAAGCGATTGCAGCAGATTTTTGATGTCATGGGTCAATCGAGCGCCGGTTTCATGCACGGCTTGCATATAGGCGTTCATTCGTAGCGCCTGCTCCCGCCGTTTACCTTCGTAGAATTCCCCCCACAGCTGGATCAGAAGACGCATGTGCAAGAAAAGCGCGGGCGACAATCGGTAACTGGAGTAGAGCGTGAAGTGCAAGGTATGGGCGGAAAATTGGCTCGCATGGTCCGTCTTCCGACCAAACTCCCCTGCACCGTCAGGCGCCTCCCAGGCGCCGCCGGCGACCCAGGGAAGCTTGCTAACCTCCGCGACTGTCTTGTCGAGAAATTTGTCCGGACTTTGTTCGGCCTCCGCGATCTCCGCTATTTGCCGCAACCAAAGCTCCGAAGGCACCCCCACGCTCATCAGATATCGCGAAAGATAAGCGCGAATCCCGCCGTATCCTGCGGGGGGACTCCATAGTATTGCAAGGGCGAACAAGGCGAATGCGGACACAAGTATCAAAAAGAATAACGCCAGAAAATACTCATCGCCGGTGTAGCGCATCATCGCGATAGCGCCCAGCACCAGCACTACCACAAATTGGAAAAGCATCAGACTGTAGAAAAAGTCGATGACTCGACGCGTTTCCGTATCCTCTTCTTCCACCTTCAGTACGGAAAGAACCAGGAGCAACAGCGGCAACCCGAAAACCGGCAGCACTCGAATGTTCTCGCCCACATCCGCTTGGCCGACGATGAAGCGCGGGACAGCCCAGATGAGGAGAAGAATCAATAAATACAGAAACGCCAGTAGGTAAAACAAGCGTTGCCGGCGCATGCGAACCATGAATACCTTACCGCCCATGATGGCGATAAGAAGCGCAAGCCAGATCATGATGATCCAACCGGATAGAGAAAACAGCAGCGCGGCCCCAACAATGAATAGCAAAAAGGCCGTCGGCAAATCCAGCTTACGGTCAGCGGATAAGAACGGTTGCCAGAGGAGAAACAGCCCGAAATGCGCCACCAGCAAAGCTCGCGGCAATAGGCCTTGCAAATCGCCTATCAGCGCAACGTAGAGGGACGCCAGCATGACGATTACCAGCCATTTACGCTGACTCTCGACAAAGTTGAGCAAGCGTACGGAGACACGCGTTGAAGTATCGTTCATGCCCCAAGGTTTGATGTTTGTGATGGCAAAACTATATCATTGGACATGACAATGTATCTGCACGATTGTAGGAGCGAGCTTGCTCGCGATTGCCAGCGTAGCCTCGGACACAATCGCGAGCAAGCTCGCTCCTACGCATCGGTGGTTCATAACGCCCTCCTCAATTCAACAACCGCAAGAAGCCTTCCTTTACCTTGACCTCAACCATTCTCACCCTTGCGCGTTTTTCCCTGCTTGAAGCGATGAGAACCCGCATCGCGTTGGTAGCGCTGGCCTTGTTAGGCGTCGGCGGCATACTCGCATGGTTCGCTGGTCAGGTCGCCATCACCGAAACTCGCCAGATCCAAGCCGTGTTGATGGCGAGCTTTCTTCGCTTTGTCGCTGTATTTGTAACCGCCGTCTTTGTCATCGTTACGCAAACACGGGAGGCGACAGACAAGGGAATGGAGATTCTGCTTTCGTTACCTACCCCGCGTAGCGCGTACTATCTCGGCAAGTTATTGGGATATTTGGCCAGCGCCTGGTCGTTGGCGATTATTTTCGGTTTGTCGATGCTGTTGCTGGGGCCAACTGGCGGCGTGATTACGTGGACTGTTTCGCTTGGTCTGGAGTTATCCATCGTCGCGGCCGCAAGTTTATTTTTCGTGACGACGCTAAACCACATGCCAGCGGCCTTGGCTGCCGTTGTCGGATTTTATTTGCTGTCGCGATCAATATCGGCATTGCGTCTAATTGGCGGTAGCCCATTGATCAATGACGGCGCAACGGCGCCCATGCTGATGCAATGGTCCTTGGATGGGATCGCCGCTCTTTTGCCTCGTCTGGATTTATTCACTCGGTCCGCTTGGCTGGTTGAACAGTCGCCGCACTTCGCCTCCCTATTTTCTCTGGCGGGCCAGTCCGTCATCTACACGATCTTGCTAACGCTAGCAGGGCTTGTCGACCTGCACCGTAAGAACTATTAGCCATGGGAGAGCGCCCCTTTGCGTATGTGCCTCGCATCATTCGCGTATTAGCGCCTGTGGCGTTAGCGCTGCAAATTCTTACTTTTGTAAATATTCCCAACCCCCGCGCCACAGCCGAAGAGCTACCTTCCCCGCCACCGCAAGCATGGCTTGACGCGGTTAGTCTGGGCGAACCGATCAGCTTGGCGAAATGGTTGATGCTGAATCTGCAAGCATTCGACAACCAGGCCGGCGTCAGCATCCCCTTTATCGATATGGACTATGCCAAAGTCATAGGTTGGCTGGATCGCATCCTTGGACTCGATCCTCATGGCCAATATCCCCTGCTGGCGGCTAGCCGGCTCTATGCGGAAGTTCCCGATGCGGCAAGGCAGCGACAGATGCTCGCCTTTGTTCATGAGAAATTCCTGGAAAACCCCAATCATCGTTGGCCGTGGTTAGCCCACGCCACCATCGTCGCTCGTCACCGGCTTAAGGACAATCAGCTTGCTCTTACTTATGCGAGATCCTTGCGCGAACGGGTGACTGGAAAAGACGTGCCGCATTGGGCGACACAGATGGAAGCCCTACTTGCTGCGGATATGAATGAAATCGAGACTGCAAAAATCCTAATTGGGGGATTGTTGGAGAGTGGGCAAATTACCGACCCGAAGGAATTTCATTTCCTCAAAGGACGTCTTGAAGCGTTGGAGCAACATTCGACGCCCCAAAAGTAAGCCCTCAAAACACTTGTGAAGTCTTTGTGTCGAAATTTCGTCACGTCTGTCGGTGAGTCGACAGAAAAACGGCGGTTGAATATATTTTCCTAATAAAAACAGCGATGCAATTATGGCTTTTCGGGCTTTAAAGCAAGGCACGGCTCTTGCTGTATGTGATACAGCGAACATATTTTGACGCTTAATGAAGAAGGAACACCAAAATGAAACAAAGACAATCTGGTTTTACTCTCGTTGAGATCGCCATCGTGTTGGTGATCATCGGTCTGCTGCTCGGCGGGATTTTGAAAGGGCAGGAGCTTATTAA
>DATLHW010000457.1:0-4349 GCA_035539675.1 Burkholderiales bacterium
AATCGCGTTGCAGTGCTTGAGCTTTATACGTCGGAGGGGTGTAGCAGTTGCCCGCCGGCGGACGAATGGTTCAGTGCGCTGCCGAAAGCTGGTTTTACCGGTGATAAGCTGATCCCAATCGCCTTTCACGTTGGCTATTGGGATTACATCGGTTGGAAAGATCGTTTCGCATCGCCGCTTTATTCCCAACGTCAAAAAGAGGCAGTGAAGGTTGCCGGCGCCCGTGTCGTGTATACCCCACAAGTATTTCTTAACGGACGCGACTTCAAGGCGCGCGGCGACAACGAGAGCTTGGCGAACGCCATTCGGTCCATCAATCAGGCGCCGGCCCGGGCCTTGATCAAACTGAATCTTTCAGCGTCAGAGCCTCGCGAATGGAAGGTTTCAACCGATATCCGTTTGAATGGGTCTTCTTCTAACGCCGATGCGGTGGCGTATTTGGGAGTCTATGAAAACAGATTGCTAAGCGAAGTGCGCGCCGGGGAGAACAAAGGCGTTCTATTGAGGCATGACCATGTTATTCGCGACTGGATCGGCCCACTCCCATTGAACAGCGGCAAGCTGGAGTTTATGCGCGATGTGGCTTTGAAGATCGATCAGAAGGCCAAGGAAAGCGGGCTCGTGGCGCTTGTGCAAGACCGTCGCACCGGCGATGTGTTGCAGTCGTTACGGCTGCCTTACTGCGAAGCGAAGTAGCGGCGATGAGATAACAGCTTTCTTAAACATCGCGAGAAATTCCGAGCATCAATCTCTGGCGTCAGCCGTATCAATTTGGATAGGGTTGTTCGTCACAAAATCCAGGTTCTTAGTCGAACCTCTTCAATCCCTCGCGCCAACTAATCCTGAGCATAAGGGACTCTCGAACAATAAATTGTCCGTTCTGTCTGACGGTGGCTGGCGCGCTGCTGCGTTGCCAATCGCTTGCAGTGAACGGCACTGCGGCGCGCTTGGCGCCTCTTGTGCCCTTCGGGTATGCATCGCATCCAGCCACGACCGCCAAAATGGACAATTTATTATTCGAGAGTCCCTAACTTCCTACGGCATTCACTGGTTTTTGTATTTGGGGACGAGTGTTTCATCGATCGATACAAGGTTCATGCCAAGGTTTTGCATCTGTGCAAGATGGCAAGTAACGCATTCTTTTCAAATCGCAAGCGCTTAAAGGTCGCTTATAAGAGATCTTATTTATTGGTTGATAAAACAATTTGTTAGTGGTGTTTGTATATCGAATTGAATTGGCATTTTTCTTGCGTTCCTCCCGAGTTGTTGGCTCCAATGGTAGTGCGAAAAGGCGCCGCCGAATAAATGAAATTCGGTGTCAGTAAAGGCGTTTCAATGCGGCGTGCAGGCTGATCGCGGGGCAATGCTGCTCCTCTCTTATTTCACATCCCAACGTCGGGATAACCACTCAAGAAGTTTCGCCATTTACTAAAACAGGCGAAAGGGGCCGTTTGCTTCGACGGGCTGCCCAAATGACTAATTTCAGGTTAAGGGGAGTAAACCATGTACAGAAGGATGTCGCTTGAGCTCGCTAAAAAATCAACAGTAGGAACGCTCGCCGTATTGCCAACAATAATGCGACGCACTTTCACTGGCATTTATAAAGGAAGATTCCATTTATCCAAGGAGCAGATGGATAAGGCTTTCGAGGTTAGCGACCGGCTCGCCGCCGTGAGGAAGGTTTTGAGATTTCAGGACCAGGGTCAATGCGCCGGAGCCTCAGCGGAGATGTTGGCCAATTTGGCGACGGTCGCGGCGGCTAGAAAGCCTCCAGAAGAAGGATATGAAACGTGGAAAAACTCTTTCCATATTGATAACGAGCAGCCTATCGAGAGTCTGAACTTTCAACCAGGCCCACCTGGTCCTGCCGATGGGAAAACGCGAAGTAAGTTGCTTGCTGAGTTGATTGCGGGGACATTAAACGAGAATGGACCCGAATTGGCCCACCTTAGAGGATTCGGCGGGCCTGATGCTTCAATGGAGTATTACCCAGAGAAGGGACTCGCTGTTAGAAACCGTGAGAAGCAGAGGGAAGGGCCGTATGGAATGCACAACTTCATGATCATCGGTGTCGACGATGAGGGTTGTGGGGTTTTTGTCGATTCAAATGACCGTTCGGACCACAACGACATAAAAGAATTCAAGAATAAGCATGCAGGGTTAGAGCTTGGCAATCTGCCGCCGGGGCTTATTCAGAGCGAGGGGCTGGATGCAGCAATGATCTACTTTGCACCTATTGAAGAGACGATAACGTTATCGTTGCTCGAAGACTGCGGTGAGAAGTTGCGCGAAGAGGCTGGAATTAAAGCGAAGACGCGTGAAGATACGCTAAGCGATTATGCCGAAGAGGGATTCGAAATGACCAGCACAAAGGAATGGATACCCATTGTGAGAGGCATCATTTATTCGCATCCCAAGCCGCCGCTACTTTTTAAAGAGCCGGATAAAAAGCTGTACGCTTATATGAAGGAGTTGCGCGAGCAAGGACATATTGTTACGGCGGAACAGTTACAAGTGGATATCGAGAAAACGAAGCAGGCGTATCGTGATAAGTACGGCGCGGAGACCTTCGATTCACTCTGGCGCGAAGTAAATGGCGTGGAGCAAAGCCAGAAGCGGGATACGGGAAAGGCGAGCGCGGCGCCTGGCGGCATCAGCCCTATCCTGGAAGCATCGAGGGAGCATTCGGGGGCTGGGTCACAAACATCAAACATAACGTGTGAACCGGTTGGAATTTCCAGCGAGGATTTCTCGCCTGTGACCGATGTGTCGCGTAAACGAGCATCCTTATCGAGTATCGGAGGGACGATCAGACGATTTCCTGGCAACGCAGCAGACGTGGTGACTGGTAGTCGAAAAGAAGGAAGATTCAATATGGCTGGGAAAGAGGCGCTAACTCCCGTTGAAGTAGGGAACCTTAAGCGGCAATATCCCACTGAGCAGATTCATCCGGGGGCAGAGCTTGTGAAGCCCGAGGCAAAGGTCAAAAACATGCTCTACTCTCGGCGTGCTGACGGTTCCCTTATTGTTGATCAACCGTCCGCAGGCGGCGTGGTGAAGTCTCAGATTGTTCCTAAGGAACTCGTTCCTCCTGATCTCAAGGACGCGCCGCTTAGATTTGGCCAGGAAGTAGCGTTTACGGCGCGACGTACGAACGCTCAGGAGCAGTCGTCACAAACAGCGCAGACTTCGAATAAGCCCGTTAAAAAGGGTGGTAGGGGCAGAAGTGGTAAAAATAGCAGTGACCAGGGAGTCTGAGAAATAAACGCATGGCGAATACCCGCTGTTGGGCGGTTAGCGCAACAGCGGGGCGTTTAATAACCATCTCAATCCACGCGGCGCTTAAAGCCTATTCGAGATCTTTTTTCCTCAAATTCGCCTTAGCAGGATGACGAGGAAAGCCAAATTCATGAACTGCAAGCTGGTGTTCAATTGTCGTTCGCAGTTTTTCCATAAGCGATGACATTTTTCCAGCTCATTGCGCTTGGCGATTTGCACGGAGGCGCCCAGAATCTCATGGACGCCATCGGCGAAAGGCTCCGGTATAGCCGCTATCGGGCCGCACGCTGACGACCGTCGATAGCGATTTCTTGTGCTGCGCGAAAGCCGCCAAAGCACCCTTTCTATCGGTGATGTCCGCCGTCGTCACGCCAAGCGCACGCGGCAGTCCTTGCGTATCCACCGCGATATGTCGCTTGATTCCCGATACCTTCTTCCCGGCGTCGTAGATCTTCTGTTTCGCCGTGTCCGTGTTCTTAACGCTCTGCGCATCAACGATTAAAAAGGTGGTTTGTGCGCTCCGACCAAGTTGCATACGGGCTTCGCCAATCTGATTTTTTTAGAGCCTGCTCCAGCAGGCTCATTTCCTCTTCCTGAAGCTTCTCTTCCCACTGCTTGAAGTACGTGTACACCGTGCTCTTCGGCGGAAAATCGCTCGGCGCCATATCCCACTGGCAGCCGTTTTTCAGCACATACAACACCGCGTAAAACACGTCGTACAAATCCACTCGCCGCAGCTTGGTCTTCTTGCGGGCGCTCAACAACAATCCTTGTAATCGTCGAAAACTGCTCTCAGCTTATATCGCTAGGGTAGGCTTTTCTCATTCCCACAGTCTACAAAATCAGAATCCCCACAGGTAAAAAGATCTCGAACACGTTCTAAGAAATTATCGAGTTCAGAATTTAATTGAGATTCGTATGGGTGTTAAATACGCCACGCCAGCATCAGACGAACATCGCGACCTGGTTCTGGAAAGCCGGCTACATTTCCCCAGAATGGGTGGTAGCCGAAACTGGCTTGTTCCAAGTAGTAGCGGTCAAACAGATTTTTGACGGTGAGCGTCACGCTG
>DATLHW010000458.1:0-6744 GCA_035539675.1 Burkholderiales bacterium
ATTGAACCATATATTTGAAATTTCAGACTAGAACTTCCACCGTTCAGCCACAAGCCCAGTTCCGATACGATGCCACTATTCGGCGCTACAAAACTGTTAGCGTAGATGTATGTGCCGTTGGAAGACAATGGTTGCCAATAATCACCTAGATCGGGCGCCTTGGTGATTACACCAGCGAAAGTAGAGGTGCTGCTCAAAAATATTAATGATCCAGCCAACAGACACTTTATTTTTTTCATCATCCATCCTTTAACATTGATTGGGGGTGTTTGCGGCAATTTGCCGCCAGCAGCAGCCGTTAGCAAAAAATATACCAGAAATAAAATTATCAATTTATCAATTGACTAGACGACAACAGAAACCGGACATACTGAAACAACGTAAAAATAGTCGACAGTATGGGGAGAGGTGTGCCGCGATCATCGAGTTATTGTAGTGGCGAACAAGAGCAGCGGTTGAGATGCGTTACGCAGCGAGCGAATAGAATTGTTCTGTGGGGGTGAAATTGCCCCCGCCTTTTAGCTGTCCCCTGCAAATCATGCGCATCACCTCGACGCCCCTTACTGCGATGGCCACGCGAAAAGGTTTGAAACCAAGCAGGGCCGCTCTCTGGCCATCCCCTATCGCGATCAAACCGGACGCTCATCGACGCAAATCTGAAGCCCAGTGAACGACGGCTTCTGGCCGGTTGTACTCGTTGGGCATCGCGCCCGAAAACGACCGCACACATCGAGTCCGGTTGCCTGTGTGCGGCCGCTCGTTATCTGCGCTAGATTTCGGTTTGTTCCGAAATCTCTAGCGCATCATCGACCTCGATTCCTAAGTACCGAATGGTGCTCTCAAGCTTGGAATGGCCAAGAAGCAATTGAACAGCGCGCAAATTCTTCGTGCGCTTGTAGATCAGCGTCGCTTTTGTCCGCCGCATCGTATGAGTGCCGTACATCGTCGAATCCAACCCGATTGCGGTAACCCATTGATGCACGATTCTTGCGTACTGCCGAGTCGAAACATGCGGCGAATGGCTGATGCGGCTGGGGAAGAGATGCTGCTCAGGCTTCAAATGCGCCTTCTCTATCCAGGCAGCGACCGCCGATCTGGTCGGTTCGGTCAGCTCAAACTGCACCGGCCTTTGAGTCTTTCGCTGCGCGACCATTGCTCGCGCCAAAATCTGGGCGCCATGACTAAATGTCGCGAACATGCAGATTGACGAGGTCGCAACCGCGCAGTTTGCTGTCGATCGCCAGGTTGAACATTGCGAGGTCTCGGACGTGGTTTTCGTTCTGGAGGTGTATTCGGATTGCCCAAATGTCCTTCGGCTTTAGAGCCGGTTTCTGACCAACCAGCTTGCCTTTGTTCCAGGGTTCCCGATGTTGTGTGGATTCCATGGCAGACTCCTGTCGTTGTTGATCGGAGTCAAATTGTTCACCGGAATCGCAAACGGCTGCTTTCGAGTTGAATGTGGGATGCGTACAACCGGCCAAGTACCGTCGCTCATCTAATCGAAAAATAACACCGATGAACGTCGGCTTTACAAGCGATAGCCGAACGTCGCAAAAAGACTTTGTACGACTGATCGGTCAAAGTGCCATTCCCATTGCTATTTGAGTAGATAAGCTCTTTGTTATGGTGAAAGTGTTTGCAAATCGGCAATTGGAAGTCTAGCGGAATCAATATCATTCAGATTGTTTATGCACTTCGTGGTTGAAGGCGACCAAGTGCATCGGCAACGATGTTCTCGGGCATATTTTCAACGACCAAGAGCAGTTCAGGGCTACCTACTTGAACATGTAGAAGTGCATCGGTGAGTTTATTTAGGATTCCTCTACCTTCATCGCCAATAAACTGACTGATTAGCTCCTCGACAGAGTTAAACCAATTAGGATTGCCTGAATTGATTTCTAAATTTGCGTGCAACTGGATGTCGTTTCTTTGCGAGTTCGTAAGCTTCTTACGGATAAGAAGAGATTGCAGGATCTCTGACACGTGAGCCATTCGGAGCATTCCAGCGAGGAAAGACCGCCACTCGATTCCACGCGGTTGATGACGCAGTAGAAGTGGAAGAAACTCAGCAATTCGAAGCGCCAATGATAGACGTGGCACACAAAGACGAATCTATAAACCTTTAGGAACACATCGCCCGGCCTCGATTGCACCGGCTCTTACGTTTGCTTAACCACGCCCGGAAAGGCGTTTAGTTGGGATGCCAGCAATACTCGTCCGTGCCTGCGGAGCTCACCTGAACAAGTAGTGTTTTTTGCTATTATGCTCAGCCTACAATTTCAGATAAGGATTCCGATGGGCGCCCGCAGTTACTTGATGGTTGATTCTGGTCAGGGCTACGTCCAGCTTTTGGAGGCAAACAATGTCTTGCCCTTACTGTGGCTTTGCATACTTGCGCGCGCCGATGTCGGCGACGCCCTCGACGCGTCGGGCCCGACATTGCGTTTAATCGATGGCGCTGCCTACGGTGTGACTGTCCCAGGCCCTGCCGCCCTAGCCAACCTGGAGCGCAGGAGGGAGATGCTGGCGCCGTGGCTGGGTAAAGGCGCCCCGACTATCTTTAAAGATTTCGCCAAATTTCTGACAAAGCAGAAAGCGCAACACGTCCATCTGGATATCGCCGAATGGGTCGATGCGTCGAACAATGAACAGGAGGCCGTGGCCGAATTGCGCGCGTTGATCGAAGCGCTCGACACGCCCGCGCCGAAATCGCTGCCGGCCAAACAGCGCCCGAAGCATATTGAGTGGCTGCTGGAGCATTACGAGGTCGCCGCTCTCAGTAAAAACCCATACCGATTCTCCTATATGCTGGGCGGCGGTTCGGAATCCATCGTTGTGCCATGGCGCCGGGAGGCCCCACGCGACCGGCGCCTGCCCGGGGACTCCCTGTATTGGTCGAACTCCGACCCCAAGGTATCGAATAACGGCCGCACGATTGTCGTGAAGGTCAAGAATAGCGCGCAACTTGATACGCCGCTTGTCTGGTCACGCGACAGCAACACGAGCATCCCTTTTCCAATCGACCCGTCGATCGGTCACCTGTTTGTCCATCAGGTAAGCGATGACGGGAGAGTGATATTCGGAAGTGGAGAGCAGCACCCCGGGCCGGTCAAATTCGTGTTCCGCTACGACGGCGCGCAATTCCAGACATCGATCAACGAGGTCCGTCCCAGCGCCGTCATTTATGGATGCTCGTCCGACGGCTCGCTCGCAGTCGGTTGCCACGACAGTGGAGAGTACGGCGACAACAGCGAGCGCGCTTTCTTTTGGCGACCGGGCCATGCGGAAGTTGAATTCCTGAATCTCGAAGTTCCGTCCACGGCTTCCCATGTGACGCCTGACGGTGCTTTCATCGCCGGCTGTTACTCCCCCGGCAGCCTCGAGGATAAGGCGCCGCAACGCGCTTTCGTGTGGAGCGAAGCAGGAGGAATCAACGAAATAGGGGCCGCTTGCTATTACATCGCGTGGCTTGCTATTAGCCCGGACGGTAACCGTGGAGTGCTACAAGCCGTCCGCGAGCAAGGCGCGAAGGCCGATTGCTTTTTCTGGCGCCGCGGCGAAGCTTTGCGCCGCATTGAGGACGCCAACGGTGAGTCGCTGACGAGGCTGAAGATCTCTGTCGCAGTCGACGCAGTGCTCGGCGATTTCAGCGATGGGAAGGGTTCCGCTGGCGCAGTCCTGTTGTGGCGGCCGGATCAACCGGTAAGCAGCATCCCAATGCCTGGCGATGGAACGCTGCTGCCGCAGTTCGTTGCAGATGGTGGAAGCGCGGTAGTGGTTGGCCTTGAAGACCCCAGTACCTACTCCCCGCGCGAGATGCTCATATGGACCGAGGAGGACGGCTTGCGCGTGAGTTCGCTGCAGCACGAGGGGAAAACGATGGTGGGCGGTATTTGGAACCGCAACCGTAGTTCCTCGCTGGACAGCTTCGTGGCGATAGGCAAGCGCCGCGATGATTCCTTTCCTTACATCTGGACCGCACAGGGCGGGATAGAAATGCATCCTGGCGCCGTGGAGCTGGCGAGGGCGAGATAATCGGGATCGTTGCAAAAAAAGCGCTGTCTGCAGTCATCGGTTAGGAAGCGCACGGCAGGCGGCGCGATGCGCACTTACGATGGACGGATGTGTGGATGGCTTGTCGGCATGTTGCGATACCAAGACTGGCCCGCAGTGTGGTGGTTTTGAAGGGCGGCAAAGGGCGCATTCCAGTCGTTCATCCAATAAACGATAGCGGCAGATACTGCAAGCCAGCGCCGACGATTCATGTATTCGTTTATATTCACTGGAACTTGGATCCCATCAAAACTTATATGTCATTCAAAAGCTGTCTTGCCGCGCTCACTTGCATAGCGATAATGCTCATAACTTCCACGGCGAGCTTCGCGGCCTTGACCGCATGCCAAACCAACAACGACTGCTCCTCATCGGCGCCAATTTGCCGTGAGTTGCAGCTTCCACGCTTGCCTCCAAAGATATGCGTTCCCATCGCCGCCGTGCACGTCAGTTCCACAAATGGAGCGGATCCGGCGGAATTCGTGCAGGAGCAGTTCATCAACGTGATGTTCGCCGATCTGGCGCCACGCTTGCCGCATCTGCACTCCGACACTTCGCACGAAATGCAGGCGGCGCTTAATCGCGAATTACAGAGGCATGTCGTTGACTTCGCCACGCTCAGGGACGGTTTCGACAGAAGCTATATGGCCATTGCTCGGCTCGATGCCCATGAACGCCTGCTGTTGGTGCGTTACCTCAAGCGCCAGCTTGCGACGTCACTGGAAAAGCATTTGTTCATCATGCACGACATCGTTCACCATCCGAACGCCGTCTCCGCAAATGTTGTGGCGAGCCTGGATCAGCGCATCGAGGCGGAGAGTGCCCGGCTCGATGGAATGGTCCATGACCGCCAAGCCCAATGCAACCAGTTCCACGCGCTTGAAAATCTCCAGCACCAGAAAATCGACGCGGTCTATGAACGGACAGTGGAGAAAATAGAGGCAAGCAATATCACGCCTGAACAGCGCCGACGGAAGCGCGAGCACGCCGAGTTTACCCGGCGACAAGGTCGAGAAACCGTAAGTTCAGTGCTCGGCGCTGCCTGCAGTGGGTCCACCAACGCCTTGGGGGCGCCTTCGCTTGGGCCCGTGAGAAGCGCCGCGTCGCGTGGTCCAACGAAGCTCTTCACGCTCTACTCGCTCGATGCCCCCGACGTCCCGCTGGTTGCTAATGCCCGTGGTGTCCCGCCCATAACGACGGGCCGATGGGACCGCTTGAGTGTCGGTAAGGCGGCGGTGCAGCGGCAAACACAAACGAGTGAGCGCCAACGCCTAAAGGAAGCGCGCCGGCAGCCTGAACTTCAGGCATACGACGAGAAAGCCCATGCCCACCGTCTGTTGGATGAGGAGAGCAAAGCCGCCAGGGAGGGATGCACGGCAAGAGCCATGGCGCTCGCGAACAAGCGTAATGAGGTCGGAAATCGTTTTCGTTCCGAGCGTGAGCCTCTGCTGGCTCAGATCAGCGCGATTTCTCGCGAGATCGAGGCGGCCGCCTGTCCGAGCCACCTCAATGTGATGGGATGCAATCGCGAAAAGCAGCGGTTGATTAAGGAACGCACGGAATCGTTATCGCGCCGCCTGGAGCAGTTGAAGGAAGAGGAACAAAGGGCGCATGCGAGATTCAACGAGGAAGGACGAGCAAACGAAGGGACATGCAAGGCTGACATGGATGCGGTGCAGCAACGCTATACACAACGCATCAATGGGGCGGCCGACCGTATCGCTGCATTGCCGACATCCGTCCCGAGTGCTGGGACCGCGCCGCTTTCCAATTACGACGCGCTCCAGGACTATGATGTGCGTGGCGAGTTTCAGCCGCTCAATACTACGGAGAAGTGGTGGTTGAAGCGCATGGCCACCTTCGCCGGCGCGGGAGCGGTGCAAGGGCTTTTGCAACACGCGAGGGGGGGAGCGGCGCCGGCGATGCCTCCTACGCCGGTCAGCCTGCTACAGGTCGCGGCGCAATTCAAGCAGCTTTCCACCGTACAAACTGACCGCGACAAAGCGTGTTGGGGGCTGGGGTTGCACCGGATCATACTCGGCTCCATCACCGATACCGACAGCGTCGGACTCGACAAGGCGATGAACGACTTCATTAACTTTCCGCAACCCGGCGCACCCGCCGCCCGTGCGTGTTCATGGGCGGAACAACGCTGAGTCCTTGCCTGGTTGCGTTATTCCCTTTCCATAAATTCGGGCGCCTTGTCGGCGTCGATTGCCTACTGTACGAATCCTATGAAGTTCTCGAACAACGTTAGGCGCGATGAGCGCTTTCTTTCCTTTGAGGGCAAAGGTATCTACACAAGTTTGCGTAGTCACGAATACTCCCTTTCCCCCTCAAGGGAGAGGGGCTCTGTCCTTATTTGTGATGATCGTCTTCTCCTAACCAATCTGCTACGACCGCTCAACCTTGGCAAGCCCCTCAACCGCACTCGCGTAAAGCTTGTAACCATTCATTTCCTCGCGCGTGATCGCCGTGGAGAATCGACTTCCGATTAATGAATGGTAGTTCTTGATGTTCATCGCCTTGCTGTAGACGTCGAACAATATTTGAGCTCTGCCCTTTATCCGCGAAAGCGTAAAGCGCTCGACGCCAATTTTCAAAAGCGCATTGAGCGACACGGAAGGATCGATTTCCAAACTGGCGTCCGTGGTTCCTGACGAAGGTTTCACCGAGGCGCCAACAATTTCA
>DATLHW010000459.1:0-3921 GCA_035539675.1 Burkholderiales bacterium
AAGACAAAGCCGGAGCAATTCCCCCTATTTGGCGGTCTACAGAATCGACGACTTGCGGCGTCGACTTGCCCCCATCGTTTAGGATTTATTCTTGGCTTGCGCGCTCTCGATGGCGCGCGAGAGCATGCCTGAGACAATGGCTTCATCGGATGGCGCGCCGAGTTTTTCCAGGAGGGGTAGGATGCCTTGCGCGAATTTGGTCAGCAACGCGTCGTCCAGCGCGAGATGAAACGTGACGCGCACACGCGGACCCTGCGCATCCGCGAAGCGGCAAATGGCGTCGTCCTGTGCGCGTAGCGGATGGCGCCCGTACACCAGGATCTCCACCTCATGATCGGCATCGATTTTCGCGCCCGGCTGCAGCACGCTTGCCAGCGCAACAGTCAGCTTGCAGCGCTCGCGCAGGACGGCGTTTACGGCTTCCCGCGAGAACGCATCCGTGGCGCGCTCCGGTTCGTGGTCGGCCAGGGCGGCGGCAATGGACTCCAGCGCCTTGTGATCCAGCGCCACGACCAGCACGCTGCTTGATCTCTCGCACAGATTTGTCACTTCGCGGGAGACGCCGCTGATGCGTATGGCATCGCTAGTCCAGACGTGGTCGTCGCCGCGCCGCGCCTCGTTTTTCTTGCCGAAGAGTTTGCCGAACATTAAGAGTCCTGTCTGACTGATCAAGAGCAAGGCTGCATGAATTCGCATTTCCGCGCAACCGCCGGTCGGCGGAAAGCCCGGCATTTTTGTCGACCTCGCTGGTTTCTTCCTTCGCTTTCGACTTCACATGCTTGTCGAAATCCATGAATGGGTCCTTGAGCTTGTGCAAATGCATGCCGTCTTGCATCGATTGCATACCTCAATGTTTCTCCGGCGCATAACTCTCACGCAGCTTCACGGGCCGCGCGGCGCGCTTCCTCACTTTTAAATTAAGCATTTCCACCACGACCGAGAACGCCATCGCAAAGTAGATGTAGCCTTTGGGCACGTGATGGTCGAACCCTTCGGCGACCAACATCACGCCGATCACCAGCAAGAACGACAGGGCCAACATCTTTATCGTGGGATGCGCTGACACGAAGCGCCCAATCGAGGCGGCGAAAAGCATCATCATTCCAACCGAAGCAATGACTGCGGCGATCATCACTTCAACTTCATCGACCATTCCTATCGCCGTAATAATCGAATCCAGCGAGAACACGACATCGATGAGCATGATTTGTACGATGGTCGCGCCGAATGTCGTGGCCGCCGAGCGGGATCCACCTTCTTCCTTGCCTTCCAGCAATTGATGAACCTCTTTTGTGCTTTTCCAGATGAGAAAAACGCCGCCGCTGATAAGAATCAAATCGCGACCGGAAATGGCTTCCTGGAGCACCGTGAATAGCGGCGCGGTCAAACCGATGAGCCAAGACAACAGCAGCAAGAGCCCGATGCGCATGAACGCCGCGAGAAACAGGCCGAGGCGGCGGGCCTTCTGTTGTTGACTGTGGGGAAGCTTGTCAACGAGGATCGAAATGAATATTACATTGTCGATGCCAAGGACTAACTCCAGCGCCGTCAATGTGAAAAACGCCAGCCAGGCGGTGGGGTCCGACAGTAATTCCAGCATGGCGAGTCTCCCAGTTTGCTAAATGTGGTTCTAAGGAGGAACGACGAAGAATCGATGTTCCGCATTGTCAATATGCAGGGCGACTTCTAAATTCCTGATAAACGCCTGCTAAAAACCTTATACCAATCTAAGCCAAGAACCTGCACGATACGGCGCTCTCAATAAATGGCGTGAGTGCATGCGTTTTACAAAAAAAATCGGCGCCGTTCTGGCGTTAAGCGCTTTATCCGGGGCTGTCGCGGGGCAGGAGAGTCAACCGGCCAAATTAAATCCCATTGTTATTTCCGCTTCCGGTTTGCCATTGACGGAAGCCGCCGTGAACCAACACGTTAGCGTGTTCGATCGTGACGAGATTGATCATGAGACCGCGGCCAGCGTGAGTGAGTTCCTGACGAAACGCGCCGGCATGGTCGTGGATCGCGGCCCGCGTTCGGGCGGATACGGTTCGCTGTTCCTGCGCGGCGCGGACCCCAGTCACCTCGTTGTTCTGATCGATGGCGTCCGGCAGAACGATCCTTTTTCCTCACGCGGCAGCGCGGTGGATCTCAATACGCTGACGCTCGACGATGTCGAACGCATCGAAGTCGTACGGGGAAACGCTTCCGTCGCGCATGGCGAGGCGTTGGCCGGCGTGGTGCAAATCTTCACGCGCTCGCCGGGAAAGCGTTCGGCTACGCGAGTGGGCGCTGAAGCGGGAGGCGACGGACTACGCTCAGCGAACGCCGCATTGTCGAACGGACCATGGAACGCCAGCCTGACCCACCGTGAAGATGGCGAGCGCGACGATGACGGTTGGTCGCGCGTCCGATCCGCCAATATCGGCTTTCGCGAACGGTATGGATCGACCGGGGTGCAAGCGCAAGTGCGTCTCGCCGATGGCGATAGTTTCAGCTTTCCCGACGACAGTGGCGGCGAAACGTTCGCCGTCATACGGACGAAGGAGCAAAAAGAATCCAAATCGCGGCAGGTCTCGCTTGCTGTCGATCAGGAGTTGTCTCGCGCGGGTACGGTTGAACTGCGCTTAGCGGATTTTCAGCGCGACACGAAAGAAATAACGCCCGGCGTTGCCCCCGGCGTTCGCGATCCATTTGGCTTGCCGCCAATTGACTCCGAAAGCGATTACGACAGACAGCAACTGCAAGCGCTATGGCGTCCGCTGACGCTCGCCGGATGGGACCTGCTGCTGGGCGCGGAAGCGCAGCGAGAAACCGGCTCTCTCAATAGCCGCCTATTTCTCGGCGCCTGGGTTCCCGCCGATTTTCAGATTCGCCGCAACACACGCAGCCTCATCGCCGAAGCACGCACCACGCGCGGCCCGTTCAGTTTGCAAATGGGATTTCGTCATGAGCATACGGAGGGGCAGGAGGACATCGAGCACCCCGCATTTAGCTTTCAATACCGATTGCCCGATGCGTTTGGCCGTATCGGCGCGGCATGGTCTTCGGCCAGCAAGCTGCCGAGCTTCTATGCGTTGGGTCATCCATTCGTCGGTAATCCATCGCTGAAGCCCGAACGCAGCCGGCAAAAAGAGTTGTATTACGCAAGCGCCGAGTCGTCGCCATTGAAAGCTCGTGTAACTGCGTTCGAAGCAGACTATCGTGATCTTGTGGACTTCGACGCTGGCCCACCGCCGCAATTGGTGAACCGCGCTCGAATCGAGAGCCGTGGCGTCGAGCTCAATATTGCGCGGGATTGGACATCCGGCATTCGAACTTATGGACAGGGCACGGTAATGACCGTGCGCGACCCCGATGGCGGCGGGCCGCTACGCCATCGACCGCACAAGCAGGGAAGCGCTGGCGTCGAGGTCCGCGTCGCGCCGCAGTGGCTTTTGCATTCGCGAGTGAGCTTCGTTGGCAAGCGGTTCGATTCGTCTGTTCCGACTGGGGATGCATGGCTGGGAGCCTATGCGACGGTGGATGTATCGCTGGCGTGGCAGGGGAAAGCGTGCGGCGGATTCGTGGCGGTGGATAACCTGCTGGATCGGGATATCGAGGAGACGATCGGAACGTTCGCCAGCGAGAGGCGATTACGAGTTGGGGTTAGGTGGAGTTATTGACGCGTAACTACTGGGTTGCCTGAGGATGTATCACCCTCTCTCCTCAAGGCAGAGGAGTATTTGAAGGTATAGACGATGCCGACTACGAACACTCCCTCTCCCTTGAGGGGAGAGGGCTGGAGAGAGGGTGATGCCTGATGCAGCCCCGCAAATAACCATTGCACAACCAAAGTTCGATCCACACAGCGCTGAATATGGAAAAACTTTCTATCCGATTCGACCCAGGCGTGATTCGCCTCACCGCCATCCTCTTTTCACTGAT
>DATLHW010000460.1:0-5075 GCA_035539675.1 Burkholderiales bacterium
CGGCGCGCGATTGGTTTCAGCCACACCCGAAATCAGATAAACCAGAAACAATGGCCACAGCGGCAGCACGTTCCAGTTGAGCAGCCCCAAACTGCCGGACTGATGATTGACGATCTCAACGAGATTCAAGCTTTGCGAAACCATCAATACGCCAACAAGCGCGAAGCCCATCGCTATTTCGTACGACACAATCTGCGCAGCGGAGCGCAAGGCGCCGATGAATGCATACTTGGAGTTGGACGCCCATCCGGCGACCACGACGCCATATACACCCATCGACGTGATGGCCATGATGAAGAGCAGACTTGCATCCACATTCGCCAGCACGAGTTCCGGGCTAAATGGCACGACGGCCCAGGCTGCGAGAGCCGGCATGATCGTTAGTACGGGGGCGACAACGAACAGAAACTTATTCGCGCCCGTGGGAATGATGATTTCCTTGAAGATCAGCTTGAAGACGTCAGCGAACGGTTGCAACAGACCTTTGAAACCGACCCGGTTCGGTCCAATACGTACCTGCATAAAGCCAATGATCTTGCGCTCGGCAAGGGTCAGATACGCCACGCACAGAATTAAGGGCACAAGGATCGAGACGATTTTCGCCATCGTCCAGACGCCGGGCCAAACCGACCCGAAGAAGTTTTCAAGGCCGCTCATGCCACCCGCTCCGCTGCCACGCGTTGAACCTTCACTTCGCCAAACATGGGGCCCAGTCCGGCTGTGTGAGGATGACCGGCGGCGACGCGAACACAGTTGTTCGGCAATCTATCATCCTCGATCGCCTTTAACACTGCAACGCCGTCGCCCTGCTGAATCGACACAGTCTCGCCAGACTTGACGCCCAATTGCTGAAGTAACGCAGCGTTCATGGCGACAACTGGAGCCAATGCATCGCGGGTCTTCTGAAGGCTTGACGCCCGGCGCACGATGGCGTCTGCCTGATAAATAGGCACTTCACCGACTCGTTGCAACGAGGCGCTAGCAACGTCACTCAATTGAATATTGACGCCGCTAAGCTTGTTACCGAGTTTGCTCGGCGCCAACTCGTTCAAATCGGCGCCGATATCACGACGCACGCCTTCAACGTCGTCATACTCGAAGCCAGGCAATCCAAGCAAGTTACCCAGCACGCGCAATACCTTCCAAGCAGGCCGCGCATCGCCTAACGGTTTCACCGTGCCGTTGAAAGTCTGCACACGTCCTTCCGTGCTGACAAATGCGCCGGCTGTTTCGGTAAAGGGCGAAATAGGCAACAAGACGTCGGCGTAGTCCAACGCCTTGTGTTTGTACGCGGACATAGCGACCACCATTTCGGCGGTGTGCATCGCATTCACGGCGGCGTGTGTGTCATTGAAATCCAAATCGGCTTCGACGCCGAGCAGCAAATAAGCTTTGCGGGGCGATTCGATCATACGTCGCGCATTGCTTCCGCCAACCGGGATCGCATTTGCGATGTAACCACCAACGCTATTGGCCGCTTCGCCCAGGAAGCCGAAGGTAGCCCCAGCGATCGATGCGATTTCTTGCGCCAAACGGTGCAACGTTGTCCGCTCTGGATGGTGCTCAGCGAGATTACCCAACAATACCGCGACCCTGCCGCCCTTGACCAAGCTGGCCGCGATTGCATTGGCGGCGTCAGAAACAGTGATCTGCGCTACCGCACGGAAATCACCGGACAATGTGGCGCCTTTGGCGTCGGCGAGCGACTTCAATACTTGCGCCAGCGTGCTCGTTAATGCGTTCGGCGCCACGATGGCTTTATTGGCGACACGCATCAGCAAATCATCATCCACCGGATTGATCAGGTTGAGCTCGCAACCTTTCTTTCCGGCTTGACGAAGGCGCTGGGCCAGTAACGGATGATCCTTGCGCAAGGTGCTGCCAACGACCAAAACACGCTCCAGGCTGTTGAATTCAGCAACCGGCATACCAAGCCATGGCGCGCCGTCTTGTTTACCGTCAGCGCTGAAATCGGCTTGACGCAGGCGGAAATCAACGTTGTTCGAGCCTAGCGCACGGGTCAATTTCTGCAGGAGGAAGAGTTCTTCCAATGTTTGGTGCGGCGTTGCAAGCGCGCCGATAGCATCCGCGCCATGCGTCGCGGCAATTTGCTTCAGGCCGTGGGCGACGTATTCCAATGCAACGGTCCAATCCACTTCCTTCCAGACGCCGCCTTGCTTCAACATCGGCATGGTCAGACGGTCGGGAGAATTGAGCCCCTCGTAGGAAAACCGGTCCTTATCCGAAAGCCAACACTCATTGACGGCTTCGTTTTCCAGCGGCAACACGCGCATTACCCTGCCCTGCTTTACCTGCACGACCAAGTTGGAGCCCAGGCCGTCATGCGGACTCACCGATTTGCGGCGAGACAGCTCCCACGTGCGAGCGGTATAGCGGAAAGGTTTGCTTGTCAGCGCGCCGACAGGGCAAAGATCGATCATGTTGCCGGAGACTTCGGAATCGACCGTCTTGCCGACAAAAGCGAGAATTTCCGAATGCTCGCCGCGACCGGCCATTCCCAGTTCCATGACGCCGGCGATTTCCTGCCCGAAGCGCACACAGCGAGTGCAATGGATGCAACGCGTCATGTCGGTGGAAATCAGCGGGCCGAGGTTCTTGTTGATCACAACGCGCTTTTCTTCCATGTAGCGCGAGCTCGAGCTTCCATAACCAACCGCCAGATCCTGCAACTGACATTCGCCGCCTTGGTCGCAAATCGGGCAATCAA
Organism: Burkholderiales bacterium; assembly: GCA_035539675.1. Lineage (GTDB taxonomy): Bacteria > Pseudomonadota > Gammaproteobacteria > Burkholderiales > DATLHW01 > DATLHW01. Next base: position 2,729 of record DATLHW010000460.1, read on the forward strand.
GCGGGTGATTGATCAAGAGGAACTCCATCACGCCTTTTTGCGCCTTGACCGCATAATCGGAATGAGTTTGGACCTTCATTCCATCGGTCACCGGCGTGGCGCAGGCAGGCAGCGGCTTGGGCGCTTTCTCGACCTGAACGAGGCACATGCGGCAGTTGGCCGCAATGGAGAGTTTCTTGTGATAGCAAAAGTGGGGAATGTAAATCCCGAGGCTATTGGCGGCCTCCATCACTGTCTTGCCGTTTTCGACCTCGGCTTGCTTACCGTCTATTTCAATCTTCAGCATGAGGGAACCCTGATTAATCTTTCGTGCGGTTCAAGATCGAGCCTGCATTGCTCCACGCACTCACTCGTACGCGCGTCGGCTCCATCGCGGAGCCGCTCGTCAGCATTTATCCAGGCCTTCATGATCTTTACGCCGCCTCACGTTGCCGTGAGACGGTAGCGCCCGGCCCGACGAGACAACGCTTATTTTCAATGTGGTATTCGAATTCTTCGCGAAAGGTCTTAACAAAGGCGCGCACAGGCATCGCCGCAGCATCGCCCAGGGCGCAAATAGTCCGCCCTTGAATGTTGTCGGCCAAGTTAAGCAGCAAGTCCAAGTCTTCAGACCGCCCTTCTCCATGCTCGATCCGATGGATTACTCGGTAAAGCCAACCAGTGCCTTCGCGACAAGGCGTGCATTGTCCGCACGATTCTTCGAAATAGAAATACGCCAGTCTTTCGGCGGCCTTGACCATGCAAGTATCTTCGTCCATCACAATGACCGCGCCGGAACCCAACATGGAGCCGGCTTTGGAGATGGAGTCGTAGTCCATGTCGGTCTGCATCATCACGTCGCCCGTCAGGATGGGCATTGAAGAGCCGCCGGGGATGACGCCTTTGAGCTTCTTGCCGCCGCGCATGCCGCCCGCCATCTCCAACAATGTGGCGAAGGGCGTGCCGAGCTTTATTTCATAATTACCGGGCCGATTTACGTGGCCCGATATCGAGAAGATCTTGGTGCCGCCGTTGTTTGGCTTGCCAAGGTTCAGAAACGCTTCCGCGCCGTCGCGAATAATGTAGGGGACTGCCGCAAACGTTTCGGTATTGTTGATAGTGCTGGGCTTGCCGTATAGACCAAAGCTAGCGGGAAATGGCGGCTTGAAGCGCGGTTGCCCCTTCTTGCCTTCCAATGATTCCAGCAACGCCGTTTCTTCGCCGCAGATGTACGCGCCATAGCCATGATGGGCGTGAAGCTGGAAGGAAATGTCCGAGCCTAGAATGTTATCGCCCAGAAAACCCGCCGCACGCGCCTCTTCGAGAGCTTCCTCAAAGCGCTCGTACTCCGCCCAGATTTCACCGTGAATGTAGTTGTACCCGACCTTGATGCCCATCGCGTAGCCCGCAATGATCATTCCTTCGATCAGGATGTGCGGGTTGTAACGGATGATGTCGCGATCCTTGAATGTGCCGGGTTCGCCTTCGTCCGAGTTACAAACGAGATATTTGTCACCCGGAAACTGACGAGGAATGAAGCTCCACTTTAGTCCGGTCGGGAAACCAGCGCCGCCACGGCCACGTAACGCGGATTTTTTTACTTCATTGATCACCGCTTCGGGCGGGATCTTTTCGCTGACGATCTTGCGCAAGGCTTGGTATCCGCCGCGCGATTCGTAGTCCTTGAGCCGCCAATTGCTTCCATCAAGGCCGGCAAGGATGACTGCGTCTGGTCCGTAGTTCAGCATCGTTAGCCTTTCAACTCGGCGATCAGCTGATCCAGCTTATCGTTGGACATAAAGCTGCACATGCGTTTGTTGTTAACCAACAGCACCGGGGCATCTCCACAAGCTCCCATGCATTCGCCTTCCTTGAGCGTGAATTGGCCATCCTTCGTGGTCTGGTTGAACTCAACGCCAAGTTTATGCTTCAAGTGATCCGCCGCTTCATTCGCGCCGGATAAGGCGCAAGGCAAATTGGTGCATACGGTAACCTTGTACTTACCAGTCGGCTGCGTGTTGTACATGTTGTAAAACGTCGCAACTTCATACACGGCGATAGACGGAATCCCGAGATACTGAGCGACGAAATCCATTGTTTCCGTCGACAACCAGCCCTTCTCGTCCTGCGCAATAGCGAGCGCCGACATGACCGCAGACTGCTTCTGGTCCGCAGGATATTTGGTCAGTTCGCGATCAATCTTCTTAAGTGAATCAGCAGAAAGCATATTTAATTTGGGTATGCAGGTTTACACAGATTGAATGCGATAAGTACTTAGCCTCATTTGCATTCATCCGGGTCGTATCCATCAACGGTCAATCTCACCGAACACAATATCTTGTGTCCCGATAATCGCCACGACATCGGC
>DATLHW010000461.1:0-7419 GCA_035539675.1 Burkholderiales bacterium
CTCTCCCCTCAAGGGAGAGGGAGTATTCATTACTACGCAAACTTGTGTAGAAGCCTCCATCACTCCCCTACAAACGTCCGGCATTGCTGCGCCAAATCGATTGGAGCCAGCATCGCCCTCAGCCGAATTCCCCCACAAAATCGCATATACTCCGTCCTATAGTCCGAATCTGCGCAACCCAGCGCGCCCTACTGCTCACGTAACCGCGTTCGTACGCGAGCTGAAGGGAATAGCCATCACGCCTCAGTTAACTATCTAATAAGCATGGATCACAACATTTCTCTCATTACCACCATCGCCGCCGCATTTGGCCTAGCGCTCATCTTTGGCGTCATCGCGGTGCGTTTGAAACTACCGGCGCTTGTGGGATACCTTGCCGCTGGCATCGTGCTTGGTCCGGCCACGCCCGGGTTTGTCGCAGACGTTGGGCTTGCGGGTCAATTAGCCGAAATCGGCGTGATGCTATTGATGTTCGGCGTCGGTTTGCACTTCTCCCTGAATGATTTACTCGCAGTGCGCAAGATCGCCCTGCCCGGCGCCATTGTACAAATCGCCGTTGCGACCGCCCTCGGCATGGGATTAGCGGCGTCGTGGGGATGGCCCTTGGGCGCCGGCCTTGTCTTTGGACTTGCGCTGTCGGTCGCAAGCACTGTCGTGCTGCTGCGCGCGCTGGAAGATAGAGGGATTCTGGAGTCGGTCAATGGCCGCATCGCGGTGGGCTGGCTCGTTGTCGAGGATCTGGTGACCGTACTGATGTTGGTGCTGCTTCCGCCGCTATCCGGATGGCTTGGCGGTGGCGCGGCAGGCGATGGCGCATCCACCGGACAGCTATGGAAAACGCTCTTGATAACACTCGGGCAAGTCGTCGCGTTCGTCGCGCTCATGTTGATCGTCGGGCGGCGAGTCTTTCCCTGGTTGCTGTGGCAAGTCGCGCGTACAGGCTCGCGGGAGTTGTTCACTTTGTGCGTGATCGCGGCGGCCGTTGGAATCGCCTATGGGTCATCTACTCTCTTCGGCGTTTCTTTTGCGCTAGGCGCGTTTTTCTCGGGAATGGTGTTACGGGAGTCGGAACTAAGCCATCGAGCGGCGGAAGAATCCTTACCGTTGCGAGATGCATTCTCCGTCTTGTTCTTCGTATCGGTGGGGATGCTGTTCGATCCGCAGGTGCTGGTCCAACGCCCCCTGGAAGTGCTCGCCGTTATCGCGATTATCATTTTCGGAAAATCGCTCGCCGCTTTCTTGTTGGTGGTCGCCTTGCGCTATCCGCTCAATACTGCTTTGACTGTATCCGCCAGTCTCGCGCAAATCGGCGAGTTCTCGTTCATATTGGCGGCCCTTGGCGTCTCTCTGAAATTATTGCCGCCGGAAGCGCAAAGCCTGATTCTCGCCGGCGCGATGATCTCCATCGCCGTGAATCCGCTCGTCTTCAAAGCAATCGAACCGATTCAATCGTGGATTCGCTCCCGCTCCGAACTCGCCCGAAAACTTGAACGGCGCAGCGATCCGCTAGCTGAGCTTCCTTTCACTGTCGATCAAGCCAAGCTGACGGGACAAGTGGTCTTAGTGGGCTATGGTCGAGTCGGTCGGCGCATTGGGAAAGCCCTTGCTGAACGAGGCGTGCATTACGTCGTGGCGGAACAAAATCGCGAGTTGGTGGAGCAACTCCGCAAGGAAGGCGTGCCAGCAGTCGCCGGGAACGCCGCAGAACCGGCCGTTCTGATCCAGGCGCATATCGCGCGAGCCAGAGTGCTGGTGATCGCGACACCGGATACTTTTCATGTTCGCAAAATGGTTGAAGTCGCACGCGCGCTCAATCCGACCATCGAGAGCGTCATTCGTACTCATAGCGAGGAAGAAGCAAAGCTGTTACGGAAAGAGAATGTTGGGAAGGTGTTCATGGGAGAACACGAGTTAGCGCTGGGCATGACGAGCCATATATTTGAGCGGTTGGGGGAAGCGCATAAAGAGGCGGCGAATAGAGAGGCTGTTTGAGAGCTATGGCACGCGCCATCATCCTACTTTCCCGACTTTTTTCGCCTCACGGACACGAACACAATGTACTCTGCGCATCAAAGACGTCGCTGCGCAAACGAATGGACCATGCGTTTTCGGAAGTGGCGTTAACCGCTCGACGATTCCACTCAGAGTTGCTACATCGGTCCTATATCTAAAACATCGAGCCTCATTTCATCCAAACATCTTTTGAGTAGGAAAACCAAATTGCTTTAACGCCCTGGCTCTTTTAAGCCAGGAGCCGAAGATAGCCCCCCTCCCCCGTGCTTTCCATCGCCCGACGTCTCGGGCAGGTTGCAGCGCACAATATCGCCATGGCTCAGAAATTGGCGGCAATGCATTTTTTAACAGAAGACCTACGTTCGCGATTTCTCGCGGATTTGCTAGGTTACGGCGTCAATCGCGCTGAGATTTCATATTAATCACCAATATTTCCGTACCTTATCGCAATCCATCGATTTGGCGCCCGTATTGCTTCCATACAAATGATTCGTCCGACGTGCAAAAGAATTTGAAGGAGCGTTTCCATGAGATCCAATTCTTTTCAGGGGGGAGAGTCTCCCGGCGGCGCGGCTCACGACGCCGCCGACATCCCAGCGCCCGCTTACGTCACCGAACTGTTCAACGACTTGCACGACGCGCCGGCTGAACTGAATGCGTTAGACCCATCCAAGGCAGATCGGAATACAAAAATACGCGACTTGGCGCTCGCCGTTTCCGGAGCGATGGATCTCTTTGAGCACCACCTGGCCAGAACGCCCATATTGACGTCAGTCAATTCCTATATCCAATTTCTCGGACAGCTGAAAAGCTATGTTGAGGAGGCGCCTCACGCGATCGTGGATATGGACCCGCAGGCGGCAATTTTATTCAACGCGGTGTCTGCGCAGATCGATAGGGTCGCCAATAGCCGCGCGAGGTTAAATCCGACCGCTGTCGACGACGACGCGAATCCGCTCGAAAGCTGCTGCAAGACCATGCGAAGCGCGGCGAGGCGTTGTTTAGGACGTGCAATTGACTCGGATGTGGAAATGGCCGACGACGCCAGTATTCACTCGTCTCCCTCGCCGCAAACAGAATCATCGCCCGCACCCGACGCACAAGACCCGCCTGCATATGTTAAGTCGCTTTTCCAAAGTCTGGGCCACTTGCAAGTGAATTCAACGTCGTCGGCAAAGGGCGAAGTAGGAAGTGGTCGCCTGAATACGTTCGGGTGGGCGGCGCATTCGCTGATGACAGCGCTTGAAAGTGACATGGAGGAGATAGAGGTATTGCCATGCGAATGGCCTCTCCAGTTGCTGGAAAAGTTAAAGACCACTTTCGCCGGATTATCGGAGATCGACGGCATCGATACAGAAACGGAGATGCTATTTACCGCCGCATCCAACTCAATCAAACACCTTGAGGCGCGGCTTAGCGACGATATAGTTTCCGAAGGGGCTATCGGCCATGAATTAAACACACTCATGGACGCGCTGTGTTGGAACGTGCAAACCGCCGTCGCCACCTATTTAAGCGCGTCCGACGATCTCGATGTGGAGATGGCGAATGCGTCGCCAGAGTCGATAGATGCAGGCGACGCGCTCGAACGCGAAGCGCAAGACCGGGAACCCACTTGGGGCGGCATTGCGCGGAATCCTCGTAGGCGACCTATCGCGGGTGAAGAAAGCGACGAGGACTCGCCGCCACGTAAAAAACAAAAGCTCGGCGATAAAGATAAAGGCAAATCATTGGCTGCGAGGGATGACGAAATAGGCGATTCCGCTACGCCGCAGGAAGGCATCATTCTCAAGCAGGAAATACTGGACCTATATGAGCATGGTGATCAGAGCCTAAGAGTGGGGGCGCTTAAATCGGTTCAGGATATCGTTTTATTTCTGGGAAACAAGCAATTTTTGGACAAGGGGAAAAGCGAATATTGGGCCACTAAGGGAACAAAGAAATATCTTTCCAAATGGCTAAACGACTATGTTGACGCTTATTTAAGCAATAACAATCTCACGATACAGGAAGCATTCAAAACTTTTGATTCGTTTATCAAGCACAGAGACGCCATGATGAACGTGGCGGAGACAGAAGGGTACATACCCGTCCCCACCCGTGACGGGGAAAGAAGCAAAATGATCAATGTGCGATCGGCCTGGAATACGGTCGCCGAGGCTTTTTTCGAAATTCCGCTGATTGAATATGTAAAAAAACATTTTCCCGAGTCCCTGAGCCAACATCTATACGCCATCTGCGATTTCGCTATCCATCTTCAAGAAGAGAAGGTGAACTTTGAGACGATGACGCCGCAGTCATTTTCTTCTGAAGTGTTGGCGATGCTTTCTCAAAGTAAGTACAAAAAATTCACCAAGCATGTAAATGCCTTACATAGTCTGCGGGATGCCCTTTTTCCTTATGGATTAAGAGATCAAGTGGTGACGATGGATCCCAATATGTCCACCAGTAATAAAACCGGCGCTCTGCAATTAGAAACATATTTGCTATCTCAAGATATTAACTATACCGACTACCAACCCTCGCCATCACGCTACCGAGATCGAATTGAAAAGTGGTGGAACAAACCAAAAAATGCCGGTATCGGCAGAGCTCTTACGTTGTCGGCCACAATGCCAGAGAAGAAGCCAGCGCTCAACACGCCGCCTCCTGTCAGCGATTGGCGACGCAGCAATGAAGATCGTCATGCTAAGACAAAACAGCATTCCGAAATCGTAAACGATCCTGATATCTCGGAAACGGAGCCGCTTGACGCCAAAGCCGAAGCGTACAAGACGAGCGATAGCGCTATTCCTCTTAAAGACAGCGCAAGAGAACGAGTTGAAGGCGCGGGACGAACAAAGAAATCGATGACGGTGCTGCTGACGGGCGGAGCCTATGGGGGGGCCAATCATAAGTTGATTAATGCCGCAATCGAGCCGGGAAAGACGTTATTGGATCATATGAAGACGTTGGCCGATTTCGCCAATTTTGAACGCAGGGTGTGGGCACAACCTCATGTCGCGTCAACATCGGTGAATACAAAGCATAATTTGAGCGCCCTACTTGACCAGCTATGTGACGCGGCCTTTGATGTTCCCATCATGATGTATACCCTTGAGCGCGTGGGCAGAGGCGACAAAGGAAGAACGCTTAATGCGGCGAGACGGCTCGGAAAAGCGCTTGCGGAGAAAGGCGCTCATTTCACCGATAGAAAAGCATTGCTACAAGCCATGCTGAAAATAGCGGAGTCCCTAAAGGCTGAGAAGACTGAGATCCTTTCCGACTTCATGAACATTCGGCGAAAATTATTTAAACATCCTGTAGACGAGATATTTCTTGAGGAATTGAAGGTTCGCAAAACAACTGACAACGAGTTAACAACGTCAAGAATTGCTGCGGCTGGGGGTATTGCGCTCGCATTGGAGGTTATGAAACCTCCGATTTCATGGGCGGAGTTCATCAAGAAGCCGCTTGATCACCTAGACAAAATAAGTAGCGTTTTGAAAAAGGTGATGACCCAAAAGAGACTGACTGATGCGATAAAAATTTTAGATGATTGGAGCAAAGGCAGCGTCTACCACCCCTCTGTAAGTAAACCGCGACTGTGGTACACGCCAACCATTGCGTCATTTCGTCGGCGACTTGGCGGCAACATGCGTGCTTTGTATAAGCGAAGGGGGATTGACGCGCACGAAGCGGCTAAAGCACCGGTTGCCGAATTGGAAAAAAAAAGTGTGCAGGAAGAGCGTAGGCTCCCGCGGACGCAAGCTGCGAGAATGGATCGCGACGGCGGCGAATCGGAGACGGAATCGAACGCATCGTCGATAGAAATTCCGACACGGCATAGATCAGCAAGACCCACGCGTTTTCAGGGCCCCTTTTATCAAGACGCCGACAGTGAGATGTCTGACACCGAGCCCTCGCGCCCGGTCCCTGCCCCAGAGAACGAAGAGTCCCACTCGCAGGATGCCCGCCTGGCGGATGCGCCTTCCCTGCCGCCCTCTGCCGTCCCGCGCCAGCCGGGGCTGTTTCACTATCGGGGTCCCGACGAAACCAATCCCTATAAACAAATCCATTTGCTAATGCAGCGCCATGCGGACGGCACGGAAAGTGTCGTCGGCCCGGCGGAGCCGGCGAAGCTCCTCCCCGATCAAGGTCAGGACCGGCTGTTGCCGTGGGCCTGTCCGCACAACAGCAGCCACGTCGAGGAACGCTATCGCCTCAGCGATAAACCCGGCGAACAGCATCTCGTGCATCCCGACGTCGAAATCTTGAGCGCCCATATCGAAGGCGATGATCTGGCGCTGCTACAGGATTATTACGCCCACCAACGTTTCAACGTCTCGTACGACGAAGGCTACGCCGCCTTAAAACCCAAACAAAAAACCGAAGTAGCAAAGTGGATCAAGGCGCTGGAGGCGAACGCGCTGGCGCATGTAAACGCGATGCGACAGGGCAAGCCGTTGTACGAGAAGACGCTGGAAGTCGCCCCGGTGACCGAAGCGGACGCCGCGCATCACGAGATCCACGTGATGACGGAAGAAAAGATGGACGGCGTGAGGGTCAAGGCGAGCCTGGCGGGAAAGGAGCCGACACTGTTGCGGAAGCAGTTTCTGGGACCGTTTGGCGGCCCGGTTTATAAACAGAGCGAACTGGATCAAAAGAAGGGACTGCATCAACGCGACGCGACCTATTTGCTCGACGTGGGCGAGAGCGAGGCGGCCGCCGGCGAAACGCCGGAGCCGCTGCTGATGGACGGGCAAAACAAGATGGCCAGCATCAACACGGCCGTGCGATTCAATCCGAAGACCGGCGCGCTCGAATACGACGGGGACCGGCTCAATGCGTTCCTGATCGGCGTCAACTTCACAATAAAGGACAAATTCGACGGCCCTCCCCATAAGCGGCGACTGGCCTTTGTGGCGGGCGAGGACGGTGGGCTCAAAGCCGGGCAGTCGGTGCTGGTCGGCTATGGCGACCACTACAGCCAATATCTGAACCGGCATTATCTCGACAAATACACGGCCCGCTACAAAGACCGCGTCGGCGAATGGATGCGGACCTTCCGCGACGAGCTTAAGCGGCTGCGGGACGCCGGCGAGCCGCCCGCCGAGCAGCGCTACGGCACGTTCATCCCGTGGATGGTCGCCGCCGAGAACCGGCGCAAGCCGGGATTGAACGCAGAGATGTTCGACAGCATCGACGCATTGCAACGCCGCTTGGCGGCGTCGGCCGGCGAGACGACGCTGCGCGGCTTGTTGAATGTCGGCAAGGACGACACGCACCGGGTCGCGTTCAATCTGCACCGCGACGCGAACGGCGCAGTCCATCTGCAAGTGTTGGAGCCGGCGGTTCGGGCGGATTATTTACCGGAGATCGAGGCGAAGCTGTGTCCCGACGCCGCCGATCGGATCACCCACTTTC
>DATLHW010000462.1:0-2036 GCA_035539675.1 Burkholderiales bacterium
GCGCGTGCAAGCGCGACGAGGCGGCATGGCTATTCCAGGCAAGGAGGAGCAACAACGTCGGGCGTTCTGGCGATAGGTGGACGCCCTCGATAGCCCGAAAAAAACGACTTTTTGGCGCGTGTTGGCATTATCGCGCCAAACTTTTGGCGCGATTTTGACAATTCGCGCCAATAAAGTTAATCTTTTGGCGCGAGTAAATAAATTCGCGCCAAAAGAAAGCGATGCATGCCAAAAAAGCTCCCTGAGGATTTGAGCGTCAGGATAGAAGCTGAGATTGCTGAACATCAGCAAGGAATCGGCATTGAGGGCTTGCATGCCGCCCTTGCCGAGATCGTCAGCCGCCGCACATTGCAACGCCGTTTGAATGAACTGGTGGAGCAAAAACACCTCGTCACTGAAGGCAAAGGGCGGGGCTTACGTTACCGGCGTCTTCCTCGGATCATCGAAGCGAATATCACCGAGCAGGTCCGTGCGGAAGATGAGCTAAGCGCCGAAGCTTATGTTTCCGTGTCTCCCGAAGGCCAGAGCGTCCTCGACTACGTTCGCCAGCCCATTCAGCAACGCAAGCCGGTGGGCTACGACCGAACATTTCTAGAGGCGTATCGTCCCAACGAAACCAGTTATCTCCCGCTGGAAATTCGCGAACACTTGCACAACATGGGACGTTCCCCCGATGGTGAACGTCCGGCTGGAACATACGCCCGTGACATCCTGGGGCGTTTGCTGATTGACCTGTCGTGGGCTTCGAGCCGGCTCGAAGGCAATACCTACACTCGTCTCGACGCACAGAACCTGATCGAACGAGGGCAGGAGGCGGCAGGTAAGGATCGGCGCGAAACGCAGATGATCCTGAATCACAAGCTCGCCATCGAGTTACTGGTGGAGCAAGCCGAGGACATCGGCTTCAACACCTTTACCTTCTTCAACCTCCATTCGCTGCTGTCTGAGAATCTGCTCGCCGACCCGAACGAGAGCGGCCGGCTGCGTCATCGTATCGTCGAGATCAGCGGCACGGTGTTTCATCCGCTGAGCATTCCACAGCAGATCGATGCCTATTTCCGCATGATTCTGGATAAAGCCGGCGCTATTGAAGACCCATTCGAGCAGGGGTTTTTCATCATGGCGCACATCCCTTATTTGCAACCGTTCGTGGACGTGAACAAGCGCGTATCGCGGCTGGGCGCCAACATCCCGCTGATCCGGCGCAATCTCTGCCCGCTATCCTTTATCGATGTTCCAGAACGGGCTTATGTGGAAGGGACCCTCGGTGTGTATGAGTTGAAACAAGTGGACCTGCTACGCGATGTGTTCGTGTGGGCATATGAGCGATCCTGCCAGCGCTACATGGCCATCAGCGAGACGGTGGTCGATCCCGACCCCATTCGCCTGCGCTATCGCGAGGCGATTATCAGTGTGGTGGCCGAGATCGTGCGCGGCATGCAATCTCCTGACGAAGCGGCCGTGCGCGCCGTAGCGGTGACGCTCGCGCCACGAGAGAGCGTGGCGCAAGTCGTTGCGCTTGCTCTCGACGATTTGCGCAATTTGCACGAGGGTAACGTTAGCCGCTATCGGCTGCGGCTGTCTGAGTACCGCGCATGGCAACCGATGCGACAGAGTGGAGTTGTGTGATAGAGCGCGATAGATCGAATCCGAGGTGGCGGAGGGTGAAATGCGTCGCAAGGCTCTTTTGATTCCCCTTGCGGTATTGTCAGATCAAATCTAAACGTCTACGAATGATTCTTATGCCACCCAGGGAATGATCGAGCCCACGCGATAACTTTTCAGACTGACTCTTATACTTTCTCCATACCTTCCGCCAATTCATTGGCGATCAACTTCGCCTGTTCCAACACCGTTTCTGTCGCCAGCAATTGCATATCCGGCGGATAGCCGAACTGGCGCAACGTGCGCTTCACGATCACTTTTAGCTTGGCCTTCACGCTCTCCTTGATCGTCCAGTCGATGCTGGCGTTCTCGCGTACCCGCTGTGTCAACACTACAGCCAGTTCCCGCAACTGCTCTTTCTGCATCAACTC
>DATLHW010000463.1:0-1558 GCA_035539675.1 Burkholderiales bacterium
GTGTCGCTCAATCCGGATACGGTTGTTGAAACGTGGCTGTATCTTGCCGGAAAGAAGGCGTAGCGAGAGGTTTGTCTTTCGCGCGTCGCAAGCTTGGGACATGAGGGCGATCGTCGTACTATGTGGACGATGGCGATTTCCTAACTGAGCTTGCGGCGCTTGCGCCCATGTTATTCAACGGACTTTGAGTACGCCCGAAACGGCTCTCGATAATGGGGCGCAGATGAGCGCAGATTTTTAAGCTCAAATTGGATAAAAATCTGCATGGATCTCATTACTCGGCGCCCCCATTTCTTTGGGAGCAACATTACTGTACGGGCCGTTTTTGAGAGCAACGCGATACGCCAATCTATAATTGGTTGATTGGCTTTGATCGGTTCGACCCGTGTTTATCCGTATTCCAACATTTAGTTTTACGAGGCCTAACGACATGTCGCAGAACATTCTATCGGGAAAATCCACCCTGGTTACTGGGTCAACCAGTGGCATCGGTCTCGGCATCGCCACTGCTTTTGCCGCTCACGGCGCGAACGTCGTGCTGAACGGTTTTGGTAATCCGGACGAAATCGAATCTATTCGAGCTGCGCTTTCCGATGAGCATGACGTCGAAGTTCTTTATTCGCCGGCGGATATGAGCAAGCCGGAGGAAATCGAAGCGATGTGCGCTGAAGCAAGGGAAGAGTTGGGCGGCATCGATATCCTGGTTAACAATGCTGGCATTCAGCATGTGGCGGCGGTGGATGAGTTTCCGCTGGATAAGTGGGACGCCATCATCGCTATCAATCTTTGCTCGGTCTTTCACTGCACGCGCGCTGCGCTTCCCATGATGAAGGCGAAGAAGTGGGGCCGCATTATTAACATCGCCTCCGCCCATGGGCTGGTCGCTTCGCCGTTCAAGTCCGCTTATGTGGCGGCGAAGCATGGCGTTGTGGGATTCACCAAATCAGTTGCGTTGGAAGTGGCGGAGCAGGGCATTACCGTGAATGCGATTTGCCCCGGCTATGTCTTGACGCCGCTGGTGGAAAAGCAGATTGACGATCAGGCGCGAGTGCATGGCATTCCACGCGAGAGCGTTATCCGCGAAGTGATTCTCGCGCCTCAGCCAAATAAGCAGTTTGTGAAAATTGAAGAAGTCGCGTCGCTGGCGCTTTATCTCGCGAGTGATGCGGCTGTCGCCCTTACCGGAGCCGCGCTGCCAATCGACGGAGGGTGGACCGCTCGCTAAACGTATTTCCGCCTCAACCCCATTTCATGCGAACCAACCTACGATCCTGATGGAGGGTAAACGAACATGAGTAAAGTGTATCCGGACGCCAAGACGGCATTGCAAGGCTTACTGCGGGATGACATCACTATCGCCGCTGGCGGATTCGGGCTTTGTGGCATCCCCGAAAACTTGATCACCGCGCTGGTCGAGAGCGGCGCGAAGGGGCTGACCATTGTCGGCAACAACGCCGGGGTGGATGACTTCGGCATGGGGTTGCTGCTCAAGACCCGACAGGTGAAGAAGGTCATCGCTTCCTATGTCGGTGAAAACAAGGAATTCGAACGTCAGGTG
>DATLHW010000464.1:0-5349 GCA_035539675.1 Burkholderiales bacterium
CCTGCTTACGCCGGACAGCGGCGAAGGCGAATGCTTGGGCTTCGACATCATTCGGGAAAGCGCCGAGGTGAAACGCCGCGTCGGATACATGACGCAGAAGTTCTCCCTTTGGGAAGACCTCACCATCCGCGAAAATCTCGACTTCGTCGCACGGCTATACGGCATGAAAAACCGCCGCGACATAGTAGACCGCTCGCTGGAAAGCCTAGGTCTCGCCACGCGCGCCAATCAACTAGCGGGCACGCTATCCGGCGGTTGGAAACAGCGTATGGCGCTTGCCGCTTGCATGCTGCATGACCCAGACCTTCTGCTACTCGATGAACCCACCGCTGGCGTGGACCCCAAAGCCCGCCGCGACTTCTGGGAAGAAATACATCAACTCGCCGCGCGAGGCATTTCCGTTTTGGTCAGCACCCATTACATGGATGAAGCTGAGCGTTGTCACAAATTGGCCTATATCGCTTACGGCCGCCTGCTCGTACAAGGCACAGCCGAAGAAGTCATCGCGGGACAAGGGTTGATTACCTGGTCGGCGAGCGGCGGCGATCTCATGGCGTTAGCGGATAAGCTACGTAATGCGCCGGGCGTTGAGCAAACCATCGCCTTCGGGAGCTCATTGCATATCACAGGGACGAATGCGGCATTGCTGGAGGCCAGCATCGATAGATTCCGCCACGACGGCGCCTATCGCTGGGAGCGGGTTGATTCCGGGCTTGAAGATGTATTCATCCATTTGATGAGCACCGCTCAAGACAATGTTATTTAAATTTTCTCTGTCCCGCTGGTGGGGCATCATCGTCAAGGAGTTCATACAACTCAGACGCGACCGCCTCACCTTCGGCATGATCATCGGCATTCCGATCATCCAACTGCTTCTATTCGGATTTGCGATCAACAACGATCCGAAATCCCTGCCGACCGCTGTGATCGCCGCTGACAACAGCGAATTCAGCCGAAGCCTAATCAGCGGACTGCAAAACACCGGGTACTTTCAAATCGTGGCGATACTGGATAGCGAAAAAGAAGGCGAGTTGCGACTAGCGCGCGGCGAAGTGCAATTCGTGATCACGATTCCACCCAACTTTTCCCGCAAATTGCTACGCGGCGAAAAACCGGCCTTGCTGATCGAAGCGGACGCGACAGACCCAGCCGCGACGAGTAATGCGCTATCGGCCATTGCCCAATTGGCGCCGACGGTTTTCCGTAACGATCTTCGCGGGGTTCTTTCCCCGCTGAATGGAAATGGCCCCCCCTTCGAAGTGCGAACCCACCGGCGATATAACCCCGAAGGCGTCACCCAATACAACATCGTGCCAGCATTAATGGGCGTGATTCTCACCATGACCATGGTGTTGATGACAGGCCTCGCCATGACTCGCGAGCGGGAACGCGGAACAATGGAAAATCTGCTGGCCACTCCCGCCTTACCGATCGAGGTCATGACTGGCAAGATTGCGCCTTACATCATGATCGGCTTGGTGCAAGCCACCATTATTCTATTGGCGGCGCGCTACATCTTCGCCGTGCCTTTTATTGGCAGCCTACCATTGCTTTACGGCGTAATTCTCACGTTCATCGCCGCGAACCTGACGCTGGGCATCACGTTCTCCTCCATTGCCCGCAACCAATTGCAGGCAATGCAAATGACATTCTTCTTTTTTCTGCCATCGATCTTGTTATCCGGGTTCATGTTCCCATTTCGCGGCATGCCGGGATGGGCGCAGATTATCGGCGAAGCATTGCCGCTTACGCACTTTGTGCGGTTGGTTCGAGGGATTCTGTTGAAAGGAAATGAGTGGGGCGATTTGTGGCCTAATTTTTGGCCGTTGCTGGCATTCATGCTGGTCGTGATGGCCATTGGATTGCGGCTTTATAGGCGGACGTTGGATTAGTCGTATAAAAATGGCGATTGACCGCTTATTGATGCATTAAATCGCCGTTAGCCCTAATCTATCGTCTGATTGTTCCAAAATTGAATGGGTTCAATAAAATGACTCATCCTGTCACGCTTGGCGTACTGACACCGTCTCTAGGCGGGGAATACCTCGGCAAGATCATGACGGAGCTTTATCGGAGCGCTCAGGCGAATAACGCTCGTCTCATCACCATTCGCACTGGCAGTCTTGGCCGGTTCGATTTACCCATCGGTTCAGCGCATGTCGATGGATGGATTGTCGTCGTTGATCCCATTTCGCCCGCCTATCTGGCGCAGCTTATCCAAACCGGCAAACCAATCGCATCGATCGCGCATGAATTCAGCAATTCGGAGATCGTTTCGATTGAGAGCGACAATGAAGGCTGCATGACATCCGTGGTCGGCGAGTTCATCAAGGCTGGCCATCAACATATCGTATACATGGGTCACTTGGCCGAATATGACATCGGCCGTCGCTTGGCCGGATATCGCAAAGCGCTTGCCCAGCATGAACTCCCCTATCGGCCGGAATATGTTTTCGACACGAAAGATCATGGTCAGGTCGCCGGCATGCAGGCCACTCGGGAGATCGTTACAAGGAAGCTGCCGACGACGGCGATTTTCGCAGGAACAGATCAAAACGCCTTGGGCGCCATCACCTGCCTTCAGGAAGTTGGCATTCGCGTTCCTGAAGACATCGCCGTAGTCGGGTATGACAACACTTTTCTAGCGCGCACCAGTATTCCGCAGTTGGCCAGCATTGATCAAAATCTTGAGCAAATAGCGGAGCGGGCGATCCTGGTGTCGATTCAACAGATCCATGATGGCAAACGCCGCGGCGGAAGGGAGCTGGCGCCGAACAAATTTATCCCTCGGCAGTCCTGCGGATTACCTCAAACCATTGAAGCCATACAACCGCTTCAAGAAGCAAATGAGCCAATTACGGACAACGCTCGTCCGATCGGCATCAGTTACGAAATCACCGTCGATTTGGTTAGCGCGAAATTTGAAAATATCCAATCCTTGATGCAGCTGATGCATTTTTTTGAATGGGGATGTCTAGGCAAGTGGAACGACCCCGTCTCGGAACCCGACATATTGACGGTCCGCCACAGCCATGACATCGGCGACATGTCGCCCGATTCGGAGATCCGCTGCAACGTCGCCGATTTCCCGCCATTCGCATCAATGGGGAGGGCTGCCGACTTCGATCATCAACATTTCAGTTTTCTGCTGCCAGTCGTTACGGAAAACAAGCGCTGGGGCGCCATCGCGGTATCGGGCTTGATTGGACGACTCACAAGCAGTGGTCAGGGAGGCCTGACGAATTATCTAAACTATTTCGAGCTACTTGCGCCAGCATTCGAACGTAATGCTCTCGACGAAGAGCTTATCGCCTATCAGGCCGGTCTCGAAGAACTCGTCAACAAGAGAACAGCGGAATTGGAGCAAAGAACCGCCGAGCTGGAGAAAAGGACGGCCGAGTTAATGGATGCAAAAGAACGAGCCGAGGCCGCAAACCAGGCCAAAAGCACGTTTCTTGCGAGCATGAGCCACGAGCTTCGGACGCCGCTAAACGCCATCCTTGGCTACTCTCAAATCCTCAAGCGGAGCAAGCGGCTTGGCGCCAACGAAATCGGCGGACTGAATACCATCGAGCGTAGCGGCGAACATTTACTGACTCTGATCAACGACATCCTGGATATAGCCAAGATTGAATCAGGCAAGTTTGAGCTTTATCCCACCGGAATCAATTTGCCTGTTTTCCTTCGTGTCATCGCCGACATTATTCGTATAAAAACGGAGGAGAAGAGCCTCCTATTCCAATACGAAACACCACCAAATCTGCCCCACGCCGTACTTGCCGATGAGAAACGTTTGCGTCAGGTTTTGTTGAACTTGCTGAGCAATGCGGTGAAATTCACCAAACAAGGCCAAGTGATTCTGCGTATCCATGTAACGCTCCACAACGAAAAAGAAACGACGCTTCGGTTCGAAGTCGAAGATACGGGAATTGGCATCAGCGCCGCGCAACTGGACCTCATTTTTCAACCGTTCGAGCAAGTTGGAGATTCAGAGCAACGAATCGGCGGTACGGGACTCGGGCTCGCCATTAGCCGTGAGCTGGTTCGTTTGATGAGCAGCGATATTCATGTAGAGAGCGCCTCAGGAAAAGGAAGTTGCTTCTGGTTCGAGCTGCAGTTACCGGTTCTTGAGGCGGATATTGAGGCGCCTCCTGCTCAACAACGTGTAATCGGGTACGAAGGTCCCCGCAAGAAAGTGCTGGTCGTGGATGATGTCGCCGCCAACCGAGCGTTGGTGATCGATCTACTGAGCATGCTCGATTTTGAGATGTTCGAAGCAGAGAATGGGCTTGATGGAATAGCCGTTGCACAAGCCAACTTCCCGGATTTGATCGTGATGGACAACATCATGCCGGTAATGACAGGACTGGAAGCGGCCCGAGCTTTACGCACGCAGCCGGCCTTCAAGCAAACGCCCATCATCGTAGCTTCCGCAAGCGCAACGGAGACGGACAAATTGCGAAGTCTGGCGACGGGAGCCGATATTTTTATTTCCAAACCGATCGACGTGAACAAACTCGTTCAATACATCGGAACGCTTCTGAATCTGACTTGGCTCCACAACGCTACGGAGGAAGAACTCACGTCCAGAAACGAAATTTCCGATTTGCTTTCACCACCGCCGCAAGCTGAAATGGAAACGCTTTATCAGTTGGCGATGAGCGGCAACATGAGGAACATTCGCAAGCACGCGGATTATTTGCAAACGCTCGATGAGCGCTATCGCCCCTTCGCCGAAAAGCTACGCCAATTAGCAGCGGAGTTTCAGTCGGAGGCTATTGTTAACTTCGTCGAAAAATATCTGAATACGCCGGCAGAAAAATAATTCCGCCACATAACTATTGAACCACCCGCATTTCATCCCCAAGAAGATCGCCAAAACTATCACCCGGAATCGCCGCGCTAAAATAGAAACCCTGGCCTTCGTCGCAATGGTGGTCGACAAGGAATTGCATCTGCTCTCTATTCTCAACACCCTCAGCCACGACGTTGCGTTTTAAGCTATGGAGTAAAGCGAGAACCGCGCGGGTAATGGCTACGTCGTCGGGATCGTTCGGCAAATCTTTGATAAAGGAGCGATCAACCTTCACGCTATCCACTGGCAAGCGCTTCAGATAGGCAAGCGACGAATAACCCGTGCCGAAATCGTCAATCGAAAGGTAAATGCCTACTTGCCTAAGCCGTTGCAACGAATGCATCAACTGCGCAGCGTTTCCCATTAACATGGTTTCGGTAATCTCCAACTCCAATGCATCGGGATCCAGTCCTGTGTCTTTGAGTATGCCCACAATGTCGCTTTCCAAGCGTTCATTAGACAGTTGCGGGTAGGCGACATTCACCGCGATCCTT
>DATLHW010000465.1:0-6768 GCA_035539675.1 Burkholderiales bacterium
GTGAGATCGAACCCCATGCGCTCCATGCCCTCGATCACCGCAACGGGCGGCGCCGCGCCAGCGACCAGACAGGAAATATTCGCGATGCCTTCCTTCCATGCGGCCGGCGCATTGATCAAGGAATTGTGTACGATCGGCGCGCCGCAGTAGTGAGTCACCTTGTGTTTGCGCATCAGGTCGAAGATCAACTTCGCCTCTACTTTACGCAAGCAAACATTGACGCCCGCTGCAGCCGCGATGGTCCAAGGGAAACACCAGCCGTTGCAATGAAACATCGGTAGCGTCCACAAATACACGGGATGCCGCTTCATGCCCCAATCGAGCATATTGTCGATGGCGTTCAGATAAGCGCCTCGATGGTGATAGACGACGCCTTTGGGATTGCCTGTCGTGCCGGATGTGTAGTTCAACGCGATGGCGTTCCACTCGTCTTGCGGCAAGGAATACGCGAAGGTCTCGTCGCCCTCCTCCAAGAACGCCTCGTACTCTTTTTCGCCGAGAGACTTGCCGCCATCGAAGAGCGCATCGTCCACATCGATCACGACGGGCCGCTTGGCGGTGAGCGTCAAGGCCTTTTCAATCGTCGCCGAGAATTCGCGATCGGTGAATAGTATTTTCGCTTCGCCGTGATCGAGCATGAAGGCGATGGCCTCCGCATCCAATCGAGTGTTCAGCGTATTCAGAACAGCGCCGAGCATTGCGGGTCCGAAATGCAATTCGACCATCGCAGGCACATTGGGCAGCATCACCGCTACGGTGTCGCCGTGTCCAATGCCCCTACCTTTCAAAGCAGACGCTAGACGACGGCAGCGAGCGTAAACCTGCTTCCACGAAAGTCGCCGGTCGCCATGAATCGTGGCCGTGTAGTCAGGGTAAACGTAGGCGGCCTTAGCGAGAAAAGAGAGAGGTGAAAGAGAAACGTAGTTGGCTGGATTTTTGTCCAGGCCGGTTTCGTAAGGGGTAGCCATGTGTCACCTCTCTTTTTTGAAGGCGCAGCCTGAACTGTGATTGCCGCGATATATCAGCGGCAATTCATCGATCCACTATTTCAATATAGTAGGCCGTGGCTATACGTTGCGCTAGCCGCAAGACGCTAAGTTGATCACTGCGCCGCCCGTTGCGCCGAGGCCAATGTATTGGCCAACAGCATGGTGATCGTCATCGGCCCCACCCCGCCGGGCACTGGCGTAATGTAGCCTGCCTTTTCAGCGACCGAGGCGAAATCAACATCGCCGACAAGCTTGCCATCAGGCAATCGATTCATACCCACATCGATCACCGCCGCACCCGGCTTGACCATGTTGGCAGTCACCAAAGCCGGTTTTCCCACCGCCACAACCAGAATATCAGCCTGTCTCGTTATCCCGGCCAAATCGCTCGTGCGCGAATTGCAAACAGTAACCGTGGCGCCTTGATTGATAAGCAGCAACGCCATGGGCTTTCCGACGATGTTGCTGCGACCAATCACCACCGCATGTTTGCCGGAAACGCTGACTCCCTCGCGCTCAAGCAGTTTAATAACGCCATAGGGCGTGCATGGGTAAAAGACGCCCTCGCCGATGGAAACCCGCCCAACGTTGTAAGGATGAAAACAGTCCACGTCCTTGGCGGGCGAAATCAGCTCGATGACTTTCTCTTCGTCAATCTGTTTTGGCAACGGCAATTGCACGAGGATCCCGTGAATTTTCGGATTAGCGTTCAGGCCTTCGATAAATGCGAGCAACGTCGACTCAGAGGTATCGCCCGGCATGCGATGCACTTCGGAATACATGCCGGCGACGATGCAAGCCTTTTCCTTGTTACGCACATAGACCTGAGAAGCCGGATCATCGCCGACAAGCACCACGGCCAGACCAGGCTGCACGCCACGGGCTTTCAATGCCTCCACCTGGGATTTGAACTCGGAACGCATGGCGCTGGCGTGAGCTGCGCCGTCGATGATTTTTGCTGACATGATTTTTAGACTCTAACGCCGATGGCGCAACGGGGGTTATAAGGATACAGACTGAATGCCGCTATTTTACTTGTTCAATCACGCCATCCAAAGCGCTTTAAAACCGCTGGCGGCGTCAATCCCGGACCAATCTGCGTCCCAATATTATTCGGGAATGGTATAAGCTAACCCCCGATAAAACAAAAACCATGAATCACAGCGGGACTTTAGGTCGGTTTTTGGTTTGCTTCAGATCGAATTCTCACAAAGAACACTCATTGGAGAGATGATGAAGCCAAATGCATCTTCAACTGTGCAAGTGATATGGGACCGGAAGCCAACGGCTGAAGCATTTTTCGCCGTGGTGGACGGCGGCAAGCTTTCTCTCACGCCTCAAGCATTGCAACACATCGTCGAGGGCCGTGAAGTTGTCGAGCGCCTACTTGCCGATGGCCGGCCAATTTACGGCTTGAATCGCGGTCTCGGCTCCCTTAAGGACCACGCGTTATCTCGCGAAGAAATCTCACACTTTAATCAGATTGTTTGGCAGTCCCATGCGATCGTGGGCGATGAAGTTCCGCTAACCGATTTAGAGGTGCGCGCCTTGATCGCGGCCCGCGTGGCGGGGATGGCGCGCGGCGTTTCCGGAGCTCGCCCGCAACTCGTGCAACGGCTGATCGATTTCCTTAACCTAGGGTTGCATCCGGTCGTGCGCGCCCGTTACTTGAGTGTGGGCGAATCCGACTTATCGCCGATGGCGCAAATCGCATGCGCACTGATGGGCGAAGGTGAAATCAGGTATCAGGGACAGGCCATGCCTGCGGCGGAAGCGTTACGCGCCGCCGGCCTTCAACCGATCCTGCCGGAAGCGAAAGATGGCTTGGCGCTCATCAGCGCTAACTCTTATTGCGTTGGTGTGGGTCTAACAGCGCTACGGGACGCGATTAACGTTCTGGCCGCGGCAAACACGATCGGCGCGCTGATGTACGACGGCTACGCGGCGAGTTCCACGGCGTTGTTGCCGGAAGTGTTCGAGGCGCGCGATTTTGTCGGCATTCGCGTCTGCGGCCAGGTGTTTCGAAAACTGCTCGCAGGCGATGCGCTGGAGCGAGAGGCCCGGGCATTGCAAGACCCGCTCAGCTACCGTTGCATCGTTCAGGTTCACGGAGCCATTCACGATGTGCTCATGCAAGCCGCCAATACGCATTTGTCTATGCTGGGCAGCGGAAACGATAGCCCGCTGGTCACTCAAGACGGATTGTTCTCCAATGGCAACTTTGAAGCCACCGGCCTTGCATTGGCGATGGATCATGTCAGGTTGGCGTTGCATCGACTCGCGAGCCTGTCCACTGAGCGAGTTCACAAGATGCTGTGGGGAGAATTCAGCGGATTGCCGACATCGCTGTTTCCGCAGGACGAAGCACGCAACGGCATGTTCCTCAACAATCTCTCGCGCTCGCTATCGGCGATGATGGCGGGGGTAGGATCGTTGGCGTTGCCATCAGGTCTATCGACCTGCTCCCAGATCACCGCCGGCATGGACGACTATCAGAGTCTGGCGCCGACCTCCCTTGAGCGGTTGCAAGACCAACTTCCAATCATGAAGCGGGTGCTTGCGATTGAGGCGCTCAACGCCACGCGAGCAATAAAGTGCCGCGGCGCCCCTGTTTCTCCTGCATTGCAAGAGATCTATAACCTGCTGCTGGATAAAAGCGAAAAATTGTTCAGCGCAAGGGCGCGCATGGTCGTTGCGGATTGGTACAACGATTTCCCCTGGTCTCTCGCTGCTCGGCTGGGGATGCCGGAAGAAAACCAGGAATGGCTTTGAGGATGTGACCAAGTCACCAATAAATCGATAGTTAATAATCCATGAGAGGGAGCTTGCGATGTCTGGAAGATCGTTAAGGCTGATCGCCCCGTTCCGCTGCCAGTTCAACTTGGACAGCACAAGAATCATAGGCGCGGACGAGGAATTAAACACTTTCATGAAAGGCTTTAATCAGGACTTTCATGCAGCGAAGGAGAAGCTATTCCAAGACGTTCCGCGCGGGGTGAAGGTTGAAGGCGTCACGCGGTTACAGAGTACAGGCGACGAAACGCGTTACGTCAGCCTGGATAAGGCCGGTAGCCTTTTCAGTTCACCGAAACATTTGTCGATCATATTTACGGAATCGGCGCCCGAGGAAATTGGAAAGTTTCTCAAAGAAGCCTCGCTGGATGCCGATAAGGTCTGCGGAAAAACCTTGTCGACTTCGCTGTCGCCAATCGTCGAAAGCGTTGACGTTGCGATTTACAACGATACCGTCGCGATGCTCACGCTGGACGTCGTGATTAGCGAGGAATTCGGTGGCGATGATTGGTCCAAGTTGGACGAGTGGACGACCCGCCTCGCATTCGCATTCCTCGGCCGCCTTTACAAGGAATTCATCTATCCCGCGCTGCTCGCGTTCAATCGCTACGCTGGAGACGCAAAGAACGCAAGCGTTCTCAACCCTAGCGACTATGTGGTGTTTTACGATATGTCAGGCAGTGAGTCGGATGCGTCTCATGCTCGACTCTTATGGGTCAATCGCACCTTGATTTGCCCGAAAGGCGCAGATTCCAATGGCTGGGGATGCCGTGACATGGAGGGGGTGACGCCCATTAACGTCGATGGGGCGCTGTCGTACCTGAGTTGGGGAAACAATGTCATCGAAACGACTTCCACCAGTCGCGCGCATGACCTTTCACCCGTGTGGCAGGGAATGTATCTGGCGCAGTATTACTACGCCGTGCTGGATATAACAGGCAAGAATCTGACGCGCTTCATCGGCGCCACTTACGACAAGAAAAGTAACCGGGAGTTACGTAAGCTCAGCCAAGCGATGGACTCAGTAATCAACACCGTCACGATTTTCCAAGTGAAGTACAAGGATCTCTCTATGGAGCTCCAAGGCCAGATCAAAGCCGTTTTTCGGCGGTTGGAAAGAGAATGGGACTTTGAGGCTTTATTCAAGGCAGTTCAAGGTAAATGCGAACTGTGCAAATCCAACGTGGAGCGCATGAACGCTTATATCAATCAGCGCAACAGCGTGCGGGTGCAAATGGTGCTGACGGTAGTCGCCGGGTTAGGATTCATCAGCGCATCGATGGGCCTGTCGTCCTACGGTCGCGCGTTGCTGCGCGAAGGCTATCGTAGCGAGGTCGTCGGATTGCTGGACATTGCACAACGCGTTCCGCCTGCAACGATGATATGGATTGGGGTCGGTCTGGCGGTGGCGGTGATCATATTCGTTTCGGTGAATCGGCCGCGCTGAGGAATACATAGGTCAGGTTGAGACAATCTACCTGACCTACCCTTTCTAAAACCAAGCGTTGCACGCCGACGACCAATTAACGTTCGCAGTCCACGACCAATCGTCCCCTCACCTTGCCAGCGAGCATATCCGGCGCTCGGTCAATTGCATCCGATAATCCAATCACACTGGTTATCGCGTCCAGTTTCGTCGAATCAAGATCGGACGCTAAACGCTTCCACGCTTCCATTCGATCAGCCTTCGGACGAGTGACGCTGTCCACGCCCGCAAGCGTGACGCCCCGCAAAATGAACGGCGCCACAGTGCCGGGAAAGTCCATGCCTTGGGCTAACCCACAGGCGGCGACTGTTCCTCGATATTTAGTGCTCGCACAAGCGTTCGCCAAGGTATAGCTACCAACGGAGTCCACTACGCCGGCCCATCGCTCTTTGGCGAGCGGCTTGCCGGGCTGCGAGAGTTCAGTGCGATCGATGACAGCGCTAGCGCCTAGAAATTTCAAGTACTCCGACTCTTGCAGACGGCCGGTGGAAGCAACAACGGTGTAGCCACGTTTAGCGAGCAGCGCGATTGCAACGCCACCCACGCCGCCAGAGGCGCCAGTAACAAGGATCTCGCCCCGATCCGGGGTGACGCCATGCTTCTCCAGCGCCAGCACGCACAACATCGCTGTATACCCTGCGGTGCCTATCGCCATGGCCTGCTGCGTCGTGAACGCCGTCGGCAATGGAACCAGCCAATCGCCCTTAAGCCGCGCCTTCTGCGCCAGACAGCCCCAGTGGTTCTCACCAACGCCCCAACCATTCAGGATCGCCATATCTCCAGACTTCCAGTCTGGATGCGAACTGTGCTCCACGACGCCTGCCCCATCGATCCCTGCGACCATCGGCCACTGACGAACGATAGGAGACTTGTTGGTGATGGCTAGCGCATCTTTGTAGTTAATGGTGGAGTACGCGATACGGAGGGTGACATCGCCGGCGGGCAGGTCATTCTCGTCCAGATCGGCGAGCTGCGCCTTAAATTCGCTACCGGTTTTGGTAAGCAAGAGGCCCTTAAACATAACTCCTCCAATTGATCCATGGCGGCGGGAGGACAAAGGCATATCCACAATTGCAAATCCAGCCGAACTACGGTCTATCCGATAAACCAACCCCGCCCATCATGTGCATTGTGCTCCATAACAGATGGAGAGACGATTTCACGAAATATGCGGAAGGTGTAAATACGCTGGCGTCTGCATTTCCAACAGTCGGCTCACTGTTCGCTGGAACTCGTCGCTTCTTATGCCGTCCGGATACAGCACTTGCGGTGGGACTGCGGCGGAAACCATCAGCTTTACCTTGTGATCATAGAAGACGTCCACCATCAACGTAAATCGGCGGGCTTCGTTGGCCTGTGCAGGCGCCAGTTGAGGAATATGGGAGACCGCGACGGTATGGTACTCACGGGCGATTTCAAGGTAGTCCAACTGGGAGCGCGGTCCACCGCAAATATCCTTGAACTCAAACCAAATGGCGCCGGTGGCGAGCTTCTTCACCG
>DATLHW010000466.1:0-6972 GCA_035539675.1 Burkholderiales bacterium
GAGCGCACCAAGGATATGGCATTGGACTATGCGCGCGACTTTGCCGAGCGGAGGCAAATCGTGCTGCCGAAGCCAGAGGTGGAGATGACAGCCTGGCCGCAAGAGCGAGATCCCTTTGCCGGGCTGAGCCGGGTCGCGCAGGTACCAAAACCTGCTGTCATGCCGAAAGCAGCGGCACTCGAGCCCTCAACGGCGCTGCCAGAGGCCGTAACCCGCCACGCGCAACTCGTAAGATCCATGCGGTTCGCGCAAAGCATCGGCGAGCCTTACACTGCGGAGCAGCGTCAGCAGCTGGCAGCCAGCCGCGCAGCGCTGAACACGATCAGACCTCATGCGGCGCTTGATCTTGAGACAGCGTTCTCGAATGACCTGGGCTTGATCCGTGAGGCGGCCGAAGGACGGACCACGGCCACGATCCGCACCATGCAATTCGAGTCGGAGCTTCGCGCCGACCCCCGGGTCAGGGCCGACACCTTCGTGCAGCGCTGGCAGGCACTGGATCGGCAGCGCCGTGCGCTCTTGCGGGACCGTGAGACGACCCGTGCCAACGCAGTGGGCGACCGCATGATTGGCATGGCCAAACGTCTCGAACGCGATCCGCAGGTTGAGTCGATTTTGCGCAACCGCAAGGCGCAGCTTGGCTTGCCGGACGTGGCGGGACGAAGTGTTGGCCAGAGCCTTACGGATTTCGTCGGCCGGGGCCGAACCCGAGGACTCGACGTCGGAATGTGAGCAGATCGGTGGCTGCGCCAACGGCGTGCCGGCCGTTCAGCGGGAACGATGAGCGTCCGGTAGCACTGGCACCAGACACGTGATTGGAAGACAGCGAGAAAAGCATCGCCATCTGCCTGGGTGCATGTGGCTGCCATAATGAGATGTCACGACACACCGCCGTTGCCATGCGCGATTACACACGAATTACATGCATGTGGAGCGACGCATTGGTAGCTTACAGATCCGCCATCCAGCCAAATAAATTGCCTACTTAGGCCTTGCTCCGGAGCTGATAGGCGGTCTCATTCAGGAGCGCGTCCGAGCACGCAGCTGCGAAAAGGCCTTGGTGGCATCAGATAATTTTTGACCGACGTCTTTATCTTCATGCTCACCGATCTTGAAAGGCTTACCCACAGCCACAAATTCCTCCAGAAACGGTTCGTCGGACCTAAATATGGTCAATTTATCTACTGACGACTTGCTTATGTGGGCGTCAACAAAGCTACAATCAGAAAATATGCAGTCTATAAAGAACGAACCGTCAAAGTCACATTCCTCAAAATCTACCTTGATAAATTTGCACGAACTAAACGTCCCCTTGAGTTTGCCGCTCCTAAAAGATGCTTCATAGAAGGTGATCGTATCCATTACGCTCTCATTAATCTGCGACCCGCCGAAATTTACGCCATGAAAATATCCTCCGAACACGTAGATATTATCCATTTTCATATAGTTCAGCGACTTGCCGATCTTTGGCGTTAAAACATTACGCTTCGACTGCCGCGCAATTAGATCGCTCATGCGCCACCCATTTAAGAAAGCCGCATCGACCAGCGCGTCAGTATACAACCCTTGGCTGGCGAGGGCATTGGCGCAGGCCCCAGTAATCGCCCATGCAGATGCCTCAGCATTTACCTGAGACGCTTCACTGGTACGCCAAGTTCCAGTTGGTGCTTCAGGGAAGCCGTCAGCGTCAGCAACGAACACGATCTTGTTAAATGCCTCCTTAATTCCTTTGATCACCGACATCCTTCGGGTATCAGTAGCCCTCAGGCGCATTTCGTTCCTTATAAATTCTACAACTTCTTCCGTGATCACGCCCGTGCAGGTCGCCTCATACCAATCCCGCATTGCGTACTCGACGCGTCTCTCCACAAGATCGTGGCAACGTTCAGCAACATCTATCAATGCCAAGGCAGCAAGGTACTCGCCAAAGCTCTTATGAGTAAACTCGAATCCCCTGTGCTTAATTTCCGAGGATTTTAAATAGAAATTCATCGCGAGATTGGTGACGTCTGATCCATTATCCCGTTCAAACGCATCCCACGCGCCCTCTGCTTTCGTCAAAGTTACAGCTTGGCGGAACATCTCATCGGAGGCCACACGTGTGTCGCCCCCCAACCACGCACCCAATCCGATAGTGCGCATGAGAAGCAAGAAGTCCTGCAGTGACATTGTGCGCCCAGCACCATGGCGCTTCACGACTCCGTCGCCCCATCCCCGTCGATAGACGTCTTGTATAAGCTCGGCATAGATCCGATTTGGATTTTCTGCAGCGAGCTCCCATTTGTCTAAGGCAAATCCAGATAGGGCCAACAGGTAGCAAAGCAGAGGCTCATTAGTTATTTCATCAAGCCCATGGGCGCTGAAGGCGGGAGGAGGAGCCGTTGCAAGGCCAACTGCTTCCGCATAACGCCGCCACCAAATCGGCCTCTGATCCACGCCCCAAGCCGGATCGCGTTCAGCCAAGTGATCAGAGCCAGTCGGCCCATAACCCAGCACTTCGAAGCAGGCATGATCAGGAGCAGCAAAGAAGCGCTTAGCGGCTTGGAATGCCGGCATGCGACCTGACACGATTGCTCTGACGGGCTTTGCCCCGTCTCCCCGGAGGCTATCGAGCATTGAAGACAGCTTGCCGCCGAAAAGAGCGATAACGTCGTTCGCAGCTTCCGTTGGTGCGATGAGTTCATCGAGGCCATCCAAGAGCAGAATTAGCGGGGGGCCATCCTCTGCGCTGACCCGCGACAATGGAGGATGCTTGAATGCCCCATCAGTGCGATCGGCGAAATAGGCATTGACAGAGTCTTTCAAATCTCGATCGATACCAATATGTTGAAGCGGAACGTACAGCGGTCGTACATCCGGCCGCTTAGCAAGCGTTCGGGCAAGCGCCTTCATACTCGTGGACTTTCCGCTGCCTGGTCCTCCCCCTATTAAGCGGACGACGCCCACTTCATCTTTGGATGCGCACCACTCCTCCAGTTCTGCATTTAGATCTACCAAATTGGCGTTACTAGGCGTTGATTTCTTGCCGGAAAGGTATCCCCTGTCATCTTGATTTATCCAGTACGCCCTTAGAGGAATGAATAGTTGAGACAAAGATATCTTGGCCGCCTCTTGGCCAAACGTCGCCGCAACGTCGAAGTTGTGTACAAGGCTAGCTCTATAGCTTTGCCAGCCGAAGTCCCTCTCCACACCCTCACTCAGGGGGGATGACAGTACGTCCATCAGCTGCCGATAAGCCTCTGGATTTCTTGACCATATTCCCAATATAGACCTGCGAAAAGCTACGTCGATCTTTCCAGACAGCACGTCGTCGGATATGAATGCGGGGAAAAACGTAGACTTGTTGCTAACTACGTAATCGCGAAGCGCAACATAGAGGCCAATCTTGCACGGCCTTGTGAAAAACTCGGTGCCAATTTCCTCTAATCCATCGTCCACCCTAAGCTTAGCCTGCGACAGTGCGTCGGCTAGCACTTTTCTAAGCTCCTCGTATGGAAGCGCCTCAATATCACGGACTTGGTCTAGTGCCCAAGCGAAGCTAAAGGTGACAAGGGACCACGCTCTCGTGCTCGGAGGTGTCTCCACTGTTATTGAAGAGACAGCCTTCCCGATTGATGCAAAAGCGCTGGCGCCTCCGTCCATCCACCCTTTGAGCGCAAGATTGGCAGCTGCTTCTGCAAGATTTCCGAAGAAACTGCGCCAATCAAAATCGAGGGTTACCTCTCGAGAGACAGGCAGGCCTGTCAACGTCTGCTTCTTACTCAATCTTCGCTCCCATTTCGCAGACGTTTATTCGACTTCAAGCTTGAGAAATCTACCAAGTAAATAGTGCAGGGAACAACCCGTCAAATCTCTTTGGCTTGTATCCGTATCATACACGGGCGGACGGCGTCGCCAAGAGCGGAGCCCGTCCGAGGTACAGTTTTCGAGTCAATTCACCAGTTGGCCTAGTTTGGATATCGATCACGGGCACAGGTATCGAAGCTTTTTGCGCATAATGCTGTCAGTCTGCATCCGGCGCAGACGCGGCCGATCCGCTTTCACCCGCGCCGCTGCGGTGGCCGGTCGGCTCAAGTGCCGTCCTACCACATACAAGCGCATGCCAATAAGGCCGCGCAAAAGTGTGGGACCAAAAGTGGGGACGACTTTGGCCAAATCGTTCGAAACGGCGGATTTTCGCCGTTTTCCGCTTGACGATGGTGACCCCTACGGAAGTCGAACGGCGGGAACTGGGCCGTGTGCTGCCTGTCCGCTTTTGGAAGACAAGGCCAATATAGCTGCCGTTCCGTCTGCCTCGCACTCCAACGGCCGCTTCCGCCCCACTTGCGGACGTTCCCCAAAGGGACGACCTTGCGCCCGAGGGGGACCAAGGATGTTTGGCTGGTTCAACAAAAAGCATCAGGCGCTGCAGCCGGAAAACAAGTGGGTCATCACCGTTGAGGGCGACCACATCAGCGTTTGCGACGACACTGGGCAGGCCAAGTCTATCGCGGAGTCCGATCTATCGGGTGTTGCCATCGAAACTAACGACAGCGGGCCATGGGGCGCAGACGTCTGGTGGCTACTCTTAGGCGCCGCTCATGAAATAGCTTGCGCGTTCCCTCAAGGAGCCACGGGCGAGGACGCAGTGATCGCTTGGCTTTCTAAGCTACCGTCGTTCGACCATGGCGAGATGATTAAGGCCATGCGGTCCACCGATAACGCCGTTTTCGCGGTTTGGCGGAGAAAGCCCTAACGTCCGCCAACCACCCGATCCCCGACATTCCGGGTGACGCGGCCGCCACAACCTGCCGGTCTGCTTTTGGGCAGAAAGCTGCCGGTCGGCAAACGCCCCGGTTGCGGACGTCCAGATGAGCGATCCGAACTACCGAAAGCGGCCGTTCATCAAGCGCAATGTACCAGGATTCCTGCGACGCCGACGCTTGAGAGGGATAATGCTAAACCCGTTCGGGACGATATTTTTGGTGTTCGGTATCGCCGCGTCGGTGGTAGTCGCGATTGCGGAAACGCACATCGCAAGAACCTCGGGCGATGGTCACCATCACATGGGGAGAGCGGGAGGGGCGGCGCTGCTCGCTTTGATCTGCGCGCTTTGTCTCGCGAAGGGAAACTTGGATTTCACGATATATGGTCCGTGATCCATCCAAGGTCAGTCCGGCGCGGTGAACGACCGCTTTCCACCCGATCTCAGACATTCCGACCGCGAAAGCGGCTGACGAAAGCGGCTCCGCAGCTAGTGCCCCGATTGCGGACATTCGTTCAAACGACCGGAATGCCGATCAGGGCTATATCTTGCCCCACGAAGGCCCAATGGTTCCCCATCTTGCTCAGGACAACAGTTTTCCGCTCTCGCTTGCCCGTTATCTGCACGAATGCCAAATTGCCAAAAAAGCGGGGGGTCGAAAGACGAGCTTTATCTCTGCATTCCAGCTTCAGAGAGTTATCGATCAAGCTTTCTGCATCAAGCGCGAGGGTCACGTTACGAGATCGGGATAGCTCATGGGCTCGCGCAAGCTCTGCTGCTCTCGGACTTCCAGCGAATGTGACATAGCCCCCTGATGGGCCCACGGTCTTTAAAGCGAGGCAGGTGGTAACGGGCTCGGATCTGGCTATTTCCGTTAAAACGACGCGTTCGTCGTTCGTTGCCAACGGCAGGATGAAAGTTACGAAACTTGCCACCCCAGCCACGACAAGGCCGCCAAGGATGTATCTGACAGCAGTCGACGGCGCCATCACCAGACGCTGCCCTAAATAGCGAATTCGAGCAAGTGACTGCCCTCTGCGATTGGTGTTTACGTCTTAGCGCCAAGCAAACTCACGCGGTAGCTAAACCACCGTCGCCTCCCAAAAGCGGCCACTCCGCTTTCCACCCGATCTCGGACATTGCCGCTCGACAGAGCGGGCGCCAGAAGCGGACCGGCAGATAGCGCCCCAATAGCGGACGTGTTCGACTGAGCTTGGAAGATCTAGATGATTGGACGTCCCCACCTAGAGATGCCGAACGCATATGGCTGCCAGTGGCCATCGCGAAATCGAAGAACTTGGATTTGCATTTCGCCACCTACCATGTCCTGAACTTGTTCACTGGTAGCGACGACAGCAAAATCGCCGTAGAAGAGAGGTGAGTGTAGCGCGATGCGCCCGCGACACGATGGAACGTCCTTTGAGTTCTTCACCACACGCAGGCCGCTCTGCGTGGCCTGTGCGGGCATGCGGAGCGTTACGGACCGCCCTAGTTTAGCGCGAGCCGGTAGCGGCGCCATCTCATCGAACCGCGGGTCGCCAGCGTAGCTGAGCTTACCATCCCCAAACGACAACGCGCTGGGCCAAAGCAGGACTGTCGCTGGGCTCACAACGGGGTCAAGGCAGGAAGCGTCATCGGTTCCCCGCATCGTCGCCAAAACGACGCCTAACACTTCCTCTTCCCTCGACGTCGCAGCCGCGACCGACGGCTCTTTCGCCGTTGGTGAGATTTGGCATCCGCACAGCAACGAAAGCAATGATAATGTCGTGGCTCGAAACAGAGGACTCATGGTGATGAAGTATCATAACGCCCAGAAAGCGGTAGCAGGTTTGTTGGGGCGTGAGTGTCTCAGACGCCTGCTCTCGCCCACTTCCGGACATTTCCGACTCCCGTAGAACTTTAAACGCCACACATGGAGGTAGGTTTGAACACGCAAAGAGCCCGAACAGCCGAGCGAGTCTTATTCGCGGTGCTGTTGATTGGTCTGGCTCTCGAGGGGTTTGCCTACGAGCGTTTCCGGGACGAATTGCCTACTTGGCAACTCGTCGGTGCAATTTGCATGGGGATGTTGGCACTCTACGGCGCGTATCGGCTCGCCATAAACTTCGTCACCCTAAACCTCGAATAGGGAAGGTCCGCAATCCACCCGTTCTCGGACATTCCCGCGGCGAAAGCGGATGCGGAAAGCGGACCGGCAGCTAGCGCCCCATTTGCAGACATGGCCATAT
>DATLHW010000467.1:0-5561 GCA_035539675.1 Burkholderiales bacterium
ATATAAAGCTGCATTCCTTGAACGTTTGCGTCCCGATATGCTCGACTTGAAACTTGAGCATTCGGCGACGACAATCGTTAAGAGTTCGTCTTGTCACTTGCTAAACATCCTCTGCCCCCCGTAATGTCGCCGCGCTTCCTGTGAAAGCCAGGAAGCGGGGCGTGGAAACCTCAAACGCTAAACTCGGTTGCCGAAATTCGGGGGCCGGGTGGCATGCGCGCATGTCCAGCCGGAAACGGTAAAGGCGCATGCGCCTGTTCTAGCGTTCAGGTTTCCAACATCCGGCTTCGGCCGTCGCCCCGAGGAGGACATAGGGGCGGCACTGGAAGCCTAGCGTCGCCGCATAGGAGGGCGACGCGTTGAGAAAGAAAATCGTAATTCTGGGCTTCGGCATAGCGGCCATAGCGCCCCTGTTGGGGGCTTGCGGCAACAATGCAGAGCCGCCGACCGCAGAGGAAAATCTCAATACGGCAAAGGCGGAAGCGGCGCTTAAACTGAATGAAGAGTTGCGGACGGCATCCCCGGAAGACCGCCGCCAAAAGCTGCGCGAACAGGCAAAGGCTGATCCCGATGCGGCAGACGCGGCGGCTATTGAGCAAATGTCGGAAAAGGAAATCCTCGCGACGGCCATAAATAGCGCGGGCTATTTATGCGCTCGCGTGACAGAAATGCATCCTAGCAACGGTTCAATCCTCGTTTTTTGCACGGAATATCGAAACGGCTCCGGCCGCGTACGATATAGAATCGACCCCCAAGCTGGCACGGTCGAGCCGCTTTAACGCCCAGCGCCGCATAATCCCAATTAGGCCAGTAAAATCGAAATCGAAAATTCGGCGACGGTAACCGACGCCAAAACCGACCTGGGGGGAGGGGGTGGCCATTGGGACCCCCTGACCCGATGACCGACCGTCACTTGCAGTTCTCTTTCATCGTGGCATCGAGAAAGTACCACGAAAAGAACGCTAGGATGGTGACAATGACAACGAGTACCGCTTCGTGCCTTGCAACGCACGGCGCGCTTGGCTCGCGAATGATTTCATATCTGCGAGTCAGCACAGCCAGACAGGGGCAATCGGGGCTAGGACTGGCGGCGCAGCGGGCAGCGGTGGCAGCCCACGCGGCCATTTCTAGCAAAGTGATAGTCGCCGAGTACCTGGAAGTTGAGAGCGGCAGCAAGGCCGAGCGCCCGCAGTTGGCACTAGCGCTTGAAGCCTGCCGCCTACATCGTGCGGTCCTCGTAATCGCGAAACTTGACCGGCTTGCCCGCAACGTAGCTTTCATTGCGAACTTAATGGACGGCGGCGTTGAATTCATCGCTTGCGACATGCCGCATGCCAATCGCCTGACATTGCATATTATGGCTGCAATGGCCGAATATGAGAGGCGGGTAATCAGTGATCGCACCAAAGCTGCCTTGTCGGCGGCGAAGGAGCGGGGGGTTAGGATGGGCAACCCAAATGGTGCCTCGCATTTGCTGCATCGCTGCCGTGAGGCAGCCGCAGCCAGTGCTGCGTCACGGCAATCTAAGGCCCGCGACATGGCAATTGCACTTGCGCCAATTTTGCAAAGTCTGCGCGAGCAAGGCGTGGTCAGCCCAACCGAGACTGCGGTAGAGCTAAACCGCAGGAATATTCCAACATCAACAGGCGGACATTGGCACCCGACGCAAGTTCAGCGTGTACAACAACGCCTTCAATCGCTTGCCGCAGCTGTCGACCGGATCGCGACGATCGCTTAAACACGAACCCAACCCACCGATTGGGCTCTTGTTAAGGGCAGGCCATTGGCAATCCTCGAAGAAAAATCGCATAGGCTACTGCACTTCTCTAAATTCGCTGCGAGGTTACCCAGAAAATCACAGCGCAACCCTGCAACCGAAAAATCACTACGCAGCACCTAGGACTTACTCGCCTTCATCCTTTGGGATATCTGTCGTCATTAAATATGGGGTGTTAGTCGGTTGCAGGGTTGCAAAGATCATTCTTCGGGTTCGCGAGGAACCACTAGGCTTGTTGCTGCCTCAAATGCCTTTCTCGCTTCCTCAAGCGGAGGAATCGGATACGCCTTATAGGCTACACTCAGTTGGTCGCCCCGCTTAGCGCGCCGGACCTTTGAGCTGAATCCCTCAGGCATGTATTTCGGCAGATTAAGCGCCAGATGCCTTTCAGTCGCTCTCAGCCCATTCCTAGTCAGATAAGCGCGGAAGTCTTCATTAAGGTCGCGAACAGGCACCATAACCGTGTCCGTGCTACTCCATAGATGGATCGGCACGCTTGCCGCTGCATCTCCGGTGGTGATCTGAATGCCGTCAATTAAGCGTTCGTGCAGATACATTTGAACGGGGTCGTTCGAGAGGCTGAACTGCTTTTGGCGCAGAAGTGCTTGGGTTTCAGGTATCACCTCCGCGTTCCATTCAGCTATATCTCGATTTAGCAGTTCGTGGAGCATGGCGCCGAGACCTCCGTCCTTCATCTGCTCGACCATCTGACCAAAATATAGGTGGCGAGCAACGGGGTCGGCTTGGTGCGGATTGACAACCTCAAAAACTGCGTAGCGCCGCTCTGAGCCATCGGCCCGAACTACATGGTCGTTGTTTGATGTGACTATAACGCGCAGATAATTAGGGGCATCCCAAACGCCAAAAAACTTTCCTTCCAGACGGAGCGTTTTTCGGGTCAGCAGATCCTTTAGAATTCCGTCCGCTGACCGATTCCCCGGCGCGACCGCTTCTTCGAGGCCGAGCAGAGACGTAAACTCCAACCTGTCGTTGAACTTGCCCAGTACGTCGTCCAATCTCGACGTGATAAACGCATGTCGGCCGAAAAGGCGGGCCAAAAAGTCTGTAACAATACTCTTGCCTGATCCTTTCTTCCCAAGCAGAATCAAAGCGGTGCCAATAGGCCGATCCAAATGCTGGACAGCGGATGCCAGCCAATTAAGCAAATAGTCGTAGCTGTCCGCATCGCCGCCCGCCACGTGGTGGAGCAGGTGGTGCTTGAGTGTTGACCAACCGTCGGGATTATCAGTGGGCTCGACCGCAAATCCCTGCCAAAGATTCAGATACCTTTCACCGAAATTGCGACCCGGGCCGAAAAGCACGCCGTCATAATACCTACGATAAGTCGAGCCGTACCACGCTGCTCCCTGAGATACCTTCCTTTCCTTTCGTTTCACCTCGGCTGTTTCGTCCTGTGGAACAGTTACCATGCGAACGTGCAGATCGATGAAATCGCGCTTCGTCAGATAAGTTTGCGTGTAGCGATCAAATTGAGGATCGTAGCGTTCCCAAAGTACGACATTCTTGCCGGCGCGAACTACGACCGCGTGGTTGTCGTTCAACTCTTCGACGAAGGCCTGATAAATCGCCGTTGCATCTAATTCGACATTTACCTTTTCGCCCTCGTCGTTCCGCAATTTGATGATTTGCGTTGCTTTGTCGAACAGCCACCTGAGCGGTAGAGCGCGAAACAGTTTTTCCTGAGCGAAGGCTTTCCACAGATCCGCAGGCTCACCGACGCGGTACTTCTCGGTGCTTCCCTTCGACCAGCCATCGAATATGTCCGCCCCTTTGTCGCCATGCGCAAAAAAGATGCACCTTGCTATTTTGAGCCATTGGCTTCGGCTCATGTCGGGATCGAATAATGACAGCGCAGTCGCTGTAGCTTCGATATCGACGATGCTGTACCCAGGTTTGAGCCCGAGTAGACGGCTGGATTCAGCCGCGATCGTTGAGGGTTTACCAATGGGCGTCAAATCACTTTTCGCGATGTGTTGAGCATCTTCCAGCAGCGCCCTTAGAGGGACTTTGGACACAAGTTCCTCTGGCACGTCGTCAGCGAGATCCCATTTTCCACCGAATTCTTGTGGCACTTTGACGAGGGAGATAGAGGTGGCACCCGCATTGTAAGCGAAAGCGGCAAACTTCGACATTGCCTCAATTCCTGGCTCGTCGTTGTCCGGCCAAAGCGTGATGTTGCGCCCCTTCAGAGCGACCATCTCGGTACGATGCACGCTATGGGCGCCCGCCATCCAAGTTACCACAACGTAGTCTGGAAACAGTTCTGCGGCGGCGTTGGCGGTTTTTTCGCCTTCGACGACGAGCACGGGGGCGTCGGGCCGCGCTTTTAGGCGGTCAAGACCATAAAGAGGGCGCTGACCTTTGAGCGCCCTCATCTGATAGACGTCGCCGCCACCCGAGGATTTTCCGGCGTAAATCACCGGTTTTATCTCCTTAGGTAGCGCGACATGATCAAATCGCAAAACGCCCTGAATCGTCTCCCCAGTCTCGGCCTTATACTCGTATACGGTCGCCTTGTATCCTCCAGCTAACATCTGTTGAATTGCCTTCAAAGCGCCTCCACTTGGCGCGTTGACAATACTGCTCCCTGTCATCCGCAGCGGAAACGGCACGATGCCTCCATAAGCAGGGGTATCTTGTGCTCGACCTAGTTCGACACGTTCAGCAATACTTGCCCGCAGGTTGGCCGTTTCGTCGCTCCTCGCTGCGTCCATTTTCTTGGTCACGATAGTGCTCCTGTTAACCCGTGCAGACACAGGTTGAATTTTCAGACAGTGATGATTGTTGGGAGGCGATCCGATGAGTTTACGGCCCCGCAAATGGACGCTCAGCCAGCCATTGGACGATCGCGCTTCGGCGCCAGCCCACGCGACCCGGCCCCAATCGCAAAGGCCTTGGAAATCGCTCTTCTCGTATCATCCGGTAAATCTGGCTGACGCTGTAGGACACAGCTGCTCGCACCTCGCCGATCTTTAAGATCGGATCGATTTCTTCGTTCTTGTTCATGATTGAAATTCTCCGTCGTTTGATGACGGAGAACCAACTATGTGTTCTTGCGCGATAACGCCAAGCATTCAGCGGCGAAGCTTATTAGCCGCCAACGTAGAAACTCTCGCCGCGAATCTTTGGCGCAGCGGATTAACTCACCGGCCGATGCCAGCAAGCATATAGAACCTCGCGGACATCCGCCGGATCAAGGAGCGACGTCAATAATCTCTTCTGAGTTTCCGCGCGCATCGTCGATCGCCTTCATTAACAATCGCACGGGAACGCCTCCGCCAAAGTCCTTATAAAAAGAATGCTCATGGCCGGTTTCGGCGGTGACTGTGATATCTGCGTCAAACGAATGCGTATGAATTGCCCACAAGCGGGCGCCCAAATTATCAAGCTTTAGCACCGGCCCTCCGGAAAAGCCGCTCGCCGCCCTTGGAGTGTAGGACACCATCCAAGGAAACGGCTTTGGCATTCCCAACGAATACAAAGTTGTTATGGTTGTAGGGGAAGCGGCGGGGTCGATGTTCGGGAAGCCCTGCACGTTGAACAAAGATTCTACTGCAAGGCGCGCACTGGTGGTCGGGCTGTTCAAAATGAAATGCGTCACTTCAACGTGGCCATCGATTGGAACGGCATCATCGCTACGGAAAATTGGTGCGCCGGCGAACTCAGTTAGGCTAACCTCAATCGCCACCGCGTCTGCAATGACCCCGCCAATTCTTGGGCTAATGATTGATCGACCGCTTAGGTCTACTGGGCTTCCTAAGGG
>DATLHW010000468.1:0-6369 GCA_035539675.1 Burkholderiales bacterium
CAGCTTCGTCGACGCCGACGGGCGGCGCTATGCGCTGGCACCGGGACTGGCCGCGACGGTCGATGTGAAGACGGGCACGCGCCGGATAGTTAGCTATTTAATCAGTCCGCTGCAGACAAGTATTTCTCAGGCAGCCCGCGAAAGATAATTTCACCGATTGCGGCAGTTTTCGCGAAGTTTTTGAAAGGCATTTGAAATGGTATCGATCAATAGTTGACGGCAGCGGAGAAACCGTATTTTCACCGAGGCTTGGTAGATGGGGGCATCTGTCTGATGAGTGATTCGAGCGGGGTGCAACACGCATTGGCAGATGTTCTGGCTCTGCTCGGAGGCGCGCTTTTACTCGCTGGTTGCGCCAGTAATATATACATGGGAATTCCGTTATCCGGCGGCACAGCGGGTGGCGAATTGCAAATGCTTGCTGCGCGGGCACGGTCAGGGGACCAGCACGCGCAGTTTGAACTCGCTAAGCGATTTGAACAAGGTCACGGAGTTGAACGCGCTCCTTGCAGAGCTCTGCGGCTCTACAGACTCGCGGCATCGCCCGCTGGTGGTCAGACAGCTGTCTATGTCCCCGCGGCCGGAGGGGCTGCGGGGACAGTTATTCCCGTCGACTTGGGTCCAAGGCGCAGCGGACTCGCAGAAGCAAAAATTGAGATGTACAGAATAAAAGAAAGTCAAACTTGCTAGTGAGCGGGAATGGCGCGATTAATAGAATTAATAAATTCGAAGGTGATAATATGAGCGAAGATAGTGCGCCCCGCCGGTTCTATGTTTTCAAGCCAGATTTTCGCTACAATCCGAGTGATTTCGAGTTTTCCAACGAAGCTGAGGCGTTGGTCAACGGTACCAATTATCTAGGCGTTCATGAAGTATCGGTGCCGGGCTATCTACATCCACAAAAATTTGGATTGCCAAAATTGCTTGCGACGCCCCATTTGATTCTTGGGGAACAGCGTAAAGAGTTATTGGATATTTACGGATTTTCAACACAATTTATTTCGGATCGAGCTAAGCGCCTGTTGGAGTCTCTCGACCCCGAAGCATTTGAATTTGCTCAGTGCGAGGCAGTGGATTGGCTAGGGCGCCCATTAAGTCCTTATTGGCTAGCGCGCGTGGTACGCGTTTTTGACAGATTCGATGAGGAGCGTTCAAATTTCATCACATATCGTGAAAGAAATCCGGATGATCCCGAAAAGGATGTGAACCCAGCAATTTCCGAGCTGAACACTTTGGTCATGCTCGATGATTTTCCAACCTCCGCTCATGTATTTTACTTGGCTCGGTATCAACACGATTTTATCGTTGATAAGGCATTTGTCGAACGATGGATACAATCTGGTTTTAAGGGCGCAAAATTTTCACCCCTTCAATATTTGACTGAATCGGAGATGTCGCAACCTGATGTGTTTGGATCAAATCGATTCACTCAAGCCCAGGAGAGTGGCAAATGATTCGCTCTTCCATTCAAACGCACCATGTTATTCAGCAAGACGTCGGAAAACATGATCTCATCAAATTTTTGGGTCGCAATGATGTCATAGAAAACGATGCCAACAAGATACATTTGGCAACAAGTAAAGATATAGCAGAAATAACTAATACTGCTCGTCATGCAAGTGACCATAGCTGGGTCAATGAAGTTCAACAGGAACGACTTAATCAATTCATGGAGCGAACCTATGGCGGGTACACAGTCAAGCAGTTAACTACAGATCAAAATCTGAATTCTACTGCTGCCTTTAATGAAATGCGCGCAGACGCGGTTCGCTATGTCGACGATCTTCGCGACCTCACGGCTAAAGGAATTTTGAGCGGCGAAATACCGCTCACGATCAATGATGCGAGGTTCACCGATATAACCACATCGACGCAAGCGAAAGCGCGTGTCGAACAATTTCTGTCTCCGGAAAAATTCGCGCGCGGGGAAGCCGCCGCGGCTGTACGAGCGGCTGAAGTCGCGGAATATCGCGGAGCTCGAGCCGCCATGGAGGCAGCAGGTCTCGACTCTCGTTGGGTTGCGTTCAAAGATCCTGAGACGCTTGCGATTTACCAAGCCGAAACCGAGCGGGCAGGGGTTCAAGCATATAATTCCACACATGCTGGAAAAGATGGTTTCGACAAGCTTGTAGGCCATGTCGATGACGGTCGGATAGCGCAACAGGTAGAGAATCGATTTCGCAGCCTTGGCATTCCCCTCGATCGCGTCAGGGGTCTTTCGCTAGGTACGAAAATTGGAATTCTTGGCCTTGTAGCGCAAGCCGCAATTACCCTGAGCGAGGCTAATTCCGCGAGCACAGCCAAAGAGAGAAATCAACTCATTCAGGACGGCGCTGCCGCGATTGCCATAGAGGTCTGGCTGATGGCCGCCGGTACTGGCATCGCATCGAGCATCGCAATTGGTGCTGTAGCTTATGGACTGTATAAATATGCAACCGATGCTGGCGCGCGACAAGTCGCTAACGATTTTCTTGACACAACTCGCCGGTTGACCCCTCAGGTAGTGAGTCGACTCTTCAGCGGACAGTCAATTGATCCAGGGAATCTCGGAACGCAGCTTGTTCCGGCCCCCGACGCGAAGCTGGTGCCCTTCATTTCTGGCTTTAACCCAGTATCGCATCCGACGTCTTATTGGACGGGCGCTCAGGATCTTGACGTTGCCCAATATGTTACATCAATTGAGAGTCCGCTGGGTTTCTCTCTTAGGATTGGCGGGTCGATTGGGGTGACGCCCGAACAGTCGACTTCGGGAGCGTCGCCCTATGCCGTTAAGGTGATCTACTCGGGCAACGCTCCAATTGCTTTCATTATAGATCAAGACAATGTTCCTGATTATGTATCACCGACGGGACAGACCGTTGCACTGCCGCGCGGTACGCTTGTGCTTGCCGGATTTAGCTCACCCAATTTGCAAACGGGAAGGATGAGTTGGACTCCCATCTCAGTGCGTATGGGGTCGGGCGACCAAATTAATGAAGGGAATATCCAGCAGGTAGGCGAAGCGTTGTTGAACACGCTGAAGATTGCCGGAAGCAGTCCTGTTGAGAGCCTTCCCGATATTGAAATGCGGACCAGTGACATAGGCGGGACGTCCGTCGCGACAACGCTGATCTCGCAGGGACCCGATCGATATGTTCTGATCAAAGTTGGAACCGACGGGTATCGCAATCTCCCGAATAACTCCACGATCCGCTACGAAGACAGCATTACCGCGCGCACCGGCATCGGTGGCGCTAGCACGAGATCCGTTCAAAGAAATGTAATTCAGGGCGAGCGGCATTTGGGAACTGATGCCCCGGCTAATGCACCGGAACCAGGTACCGTCTTGATGCAACTGGGTATC
Source organism: Burkholderiales bacterium (assembly GCA_035539675.1). Lineage (GTDB taxonomy): Bacteria > Pseudomonadota > Gammaproteobacteria > Burkholderiales > DATLHW01 > DATLHW01. The sequence goes on from DATLHW010000468.1 coordinate 3,344, forward strand.
GAGCGGGATGCGGTGGGCAACACTATATATACCATCAACGGGGTTCAGGTCTCCGAAGAAGTAGCAATGAGCCCGGAATACCGAGCGAACTTCGAAGATCTTAGCCTAAGGGTCGAGCTTGGACCCGAAGCACTTTCCGCGACATCCAAAGACGCCGCTCTCACGCTCATTGATGCTAAGGCGCGAGATCTTAACATGGCGCAAAGGCAAAATCCAACACCGTCTCTCGTCGATGTGAATAAGGTTGCGGGCCAGTTTGCTGGCAACAGGACTGTTTCAGTGTCCGCCCGCCTTGTCGCGAACCGCCTTGCGAGTCTCTACACCGGTCAGAATCGGAACGCGGTCCCGGCAGACGAGTACCGGAAGTTGTTTGACGCTGAAGTCAAACAGCAGGTTTCGCAGATCCAGGTAGTTGGGCAGATTGGAGGCGTTTTTGGGTCGACCTTGGGGCGTGCGTTGGGCGGTAACGATCAGCTAGCAGCTGGGTTGCTGGGCGGGATACTCGGTTCACTCACGACGAGCGTTGGGCAGGCTATCGGGACCGCAATCGCAACAGATTCCATTTCTCAAGGTTTTAAGACCGGCGTAGCGGAGCTCCCGACCAACCTGGCGCGCGCTGGGATTGGCGCTGTCTCCTCGTTGCTGACTGCCGAGCTTATAAAGGCTGTCGGCCTTGATGGCATTGTGGGACAACTCGCCAATACCGCTGCCGGAGCAGTGATCGGTCAGATACTTGGAAACCTTTCTACGTTGAATGGCGCTGAGGCAGCGAAAGACCTGCTTACCGGGGTGGATGCGACACTCATATTCAATGCGGTCGGTTCTTTTATTGGTAGCCGTTTGGCGTCCGAATTGATCGAATTCGATTCCATCGGGGGACAACTCGGTTCGGCAATTGGTGCAGCTGCAGGAGCGATCGCAGCAGTTGCTTTGGTCACGGGAGGCGGCGCGCTTGCTTCCCAGTTCGCCTTTTTGGGCACAACTTTCGCCGGCCCTGTTGGGGCAGCGATCGGTGCGTTTCTCGGGTTCATCGCGGGTGGCCTTATCGGTTCGATATTCGGCGGCACGCCCCGATCAGGAGCCGACGCCCAGTGGGATGAAGATGAAGGGCGATTTGTTGTTTCCAACGTCTGGTCTAGAAAGGGGGGCTCAAAGGATGCAGCGCGCAGCGTAGCGTCAGCGGTCTCCGAATCCTTCAATGGCATTCTTGGTGCCACCGGCGGCCTGCTACTGAACCCGACGGCGGTGCAGGCTGGTAACTATGGCATGCGCAAGAAGGCGTTCGTCTATCGCCCCGTATCCAGCCGGGACAAAGACTCGATCACACATCGTTTTGAGGGCAAGACCGCAGCGCAGGATTTGATCCGCTTTGGCGTGACGCAGGGACTGATGGACCCTGACTTTCAGATTGCCGGAGGCGACGTCTATACAAAGCGTGCGCTATACAATGCCGCCGCGAGGATGACCGCTGCGGGCGGGACCGTCGATATACAAGCCTTGTCCGGTGATTTAGCCGTTGCCCGGGACTGGAGTTTCTACCGGAACAATCCAGGCGCCATCGAGGCAATCAGCGCGGCGCTTGATGGCACTGAGCGCGATGTCTACCTCGGCGGCTGGGCGGCGACGGTTGCGCGTGCGGAAGACCTAGGTCTTGATCAACGCCACGCTTCTGACTGGTTCGGTGGATTTGGCTTTATGCTGAAGGAAGCCAGAACGACCGCAACCGAAACGGATTTTTATTTCGACTATGATTTGGCATCTGGCCAGTATAGTCGAGCGATGGCCGTCGGCGATCTTGCGTTGACGGATTCCATTGACATCGGAAGACAAACTCTGATCGAAGCTGACGATCAGGCTAACATTATTGACCTCAGACAAGGCGTTCTCGCCGATCAGCGTGGCCGCACCGTCAACGGTCGCTTCATTGATGACGTTGCTGTCGGTGGGCAAGATTTTGCGTCACTCGAAAATATCGTCGCAACTGTTTCAAACGGGACTTTGCGGGGTGCAATCGGACTCGCGATTTCCGTGAACGATCTCGAAGAAAAGATTGAAAACTTCCGCTTAGGGCTGAACAGTGCAGACCATTTGTCGGTGGTGGGAACCGATGCTATCGTGACAATCGTCGGCGCTGACGAACTCCCCTATCTGATGGTGGGGAAGTCGTTTGCTGCAGAGGCTGACGGATATGCAGTATTCAGGATCTCGCTCTCACGCGCGGCAATATCCGACATCGCCGTGCAGCTCTCGTTGGATGGGATTGACGGGTCGGAGAATGATATTGGCGCGACTATTGAGATATCCAATCAACCGGACGGCGGTTGGGTAAGTTCATCGAGTCTGACGATCTTGGCCGGGGCTACCGAGTATTACGTTAGGGTGCCTATCAATTCCGACAACATCACGAATGGCAGCGGCGAACAAACGGGGGTTGAAAAGACCGAGCGATTTATGCTCGCGGCAAAGGTGACGTCGGGTGCCGAAGCGCTAACGAATGGCAATTCCCTCCGAGCGGGGATCGGAACGATCTTTGATGGCTCATCCAATGAGCCTATGGTCTGGCTCGATGATGCAGTCGTTCATGCTGGCCAGAACGCGGCGGCGCATTACGGTCTGTCTCGAGGAGCTCTGGCAGCCGCCTCTATATCGTTGAGTAGCTTTGACCGCCGTGTTCTGGATATCGATATCGCAGCCACCGTTGACGGTGGTGACGGCAATGACACGATCTATGCGTCGAACTTGGGCGACAATCTCTTCGGCGGGTCTGGCAACGACACGCTTTATGGCGGCCGTCTCGACGACTGGCTGCTGGGTGGCGACGGCGACGACGTGCTCAATGCGGGCACGGCCGATGCGCTGGCGCTGGGCGGCGACGGCAATTATCTCGATGGCGGCGCGGGCAATGATCTCATCCGCGGTCGGGAGGGATCGGACTGGCTTGAGGGTGGGGACGGGATCGATACGATTGCTGGCGGCGGCGGCGACGATATCCTGTCCGGCGGTGCGGGTAACGATACGCTGAAGGG
>DATLHW010000469.1:0-12451 GCA_035539675.1 Burkholderiales bacterium
GAACGCTGATATCTGGAAGGCTTTCGAGCAAATACAGACGTACAAAGAACAGATTCCCGATGTGTTTCAGTACAACGAGGTGCTGGTGATTTCGGATGGCGCGGAGGCGCGGTTGGGTTCGTTGTCGAGTAACGCTGAGCGTTTTATGGCTTGGCGCACCATCGATGGCGCAAGGCTTGATCCGCTGGGTCAATTTAACGAATTGGAAACGTTGATTCGTGGCGTATTGGCGCCAGCTTATCTGCTGGATTACCTGCGGTTCTTTGTGTTGTTTGAAGACGATGGCGGCTTGATTAAGAAGATCGCGGGTTATCACCAGTTCCACGCAGTACGAGCAGCAATTGAACAAGTGGTGACCGCTTCCCGTCCCGAGGGCAACCAAAAAGGTGGCGTGGTCTGGCACACCCAAGGGAGCGGCAAAAGCATCACCATGACCTGCTTTGCGGCTCGCGTGATGCGGGAAGCCGCGATGGAAAACCCGACCATCGTTGTGATTACCGACCGCAATGATCTGGATGGGCAGTTGTTCGGCGTGTTCTCGCTGGCGCAAGACCTGTTGCGCGAACAGCCAACGCAGGCGGAAAGCCGGGGCGATTTACGCGTCAAGCTGGGTAATCGCCCGTCAGGCGGGATCGTGTTCGCCACGATTCAGAAGTTTATGCCGGGTGAGGACGAAGACAGTTTTCCGGTGCTATCCGACCGTCGCAATATCGTCGTCATTGCCGATGAAGCGCATCGCACGCAATACGGCTTTGGCGCCAAGTTTAAGGGTGACGCCAAAGGCTATCAGGCGGGTTATGCCCAGCACTTGCGCGACGCATTGCCTAACGCGACTTTCGTTGCATTTACCGGCACGCCCGTATCGAGCGATGATCGCGATACCCGTTCTGTATTTGGCGATTACATTCACGTCTACGACATGCAGCAGGCCAAGGACGACGGCGCAACGGTGGCGATTTTCTATGAGTCGCGGCTTGCCAAGCTGGGATTGAAAGCGGAAGAGCTGGCGGACCTCGATGCTGAAGTGGATGAACTGACCGAGGATGAAGAGGGCGACGAGCAATCGAAGCTGAAGAGTAAATGGGCGGCGCTGGAAAAGGTTGTCGGCGCCGAGCCTCGCATCAAACAAGTCGCCGCCGATTTGGTGGCGCATTTTGAGGAACGATCCAAAGCGCAAAGCGGTAAGGCGATGGTGGTCGCCATGAGCCGCGACATCTGCGCGCATTTGTACAACGAGATCATTCGACTGCGGCCCGATTGGCATGATGACGATCCCATCAAGGGCTCTATCAAAGTCATCATGACAGGCTCCGCCAGCGACAAGGCGCTGTTGCGTCCGCATCTTTATCCCAAGCTGGTCAAAAAAGATTTAGAGAAACGCTTTAAAGACCCAGCCGATCCCCTCCGCATGGTGATAGTGCGCGATATGTGGTTGACCGGGTTTGATGCGCCTTGCGTGCATACGCTGTATGTGGACAAGCCCATGAAAGGGCATAACTTGATGCAGGCCATCGCACGGGTGAATCGCGTCTTTAAGGACAAGCAGGGCGGTCTGGTCGTCGATTACATCGGCATCGCCAACGATCTCAAACAGGCGTTAAAGGAATACACGGCGAGCAACGGGCGCGGTCGTCCCACGGTGGATACGCATGAAGCCTATGCGTTGCTGGAAGAAAAACTGGAAGTGCTGCGAGCTATGTTGGTTGGCTTCGATTACAGCGGATTCCTGACTGGCGGCCTCAAGGTGCTAGCCGGCGCTGCGAATCATGTGCTTGCTGACAAGGATGGCAAAAAGCGCTGGGCTGATCATGCGCTGGCGATGAGCAAAGCGTTTTCGTTGTGTTGCACGCTTGATGAAGCAAAGTCGGTGCGGGAAGAGGTGGCATTTTTTCAGGCGGTGAAAGTATTGCTAACAAAGCGTGACATCAGCGCAAAACGTCGCACGGACGAGGAGCGTGAACTGGCAATCCGCCAGATTATCGATTCGGCTGTTGTATCCGATCGGGTGGTAGATATTTTTGATGCGGTTGGTTTGGACAAACCCAATATCGGTTTGCTCGATGATGGATTTCTTGCCGAGGTGCGCAACCTGCCAGAACGTAATCTGGCGGTGGAATTGCTGGAGCGTTTACTGGAGGGAGAGATCAAGAGCAAGTTTGGCGGCAACGTGGTTCAGAACAAGAAATTTTCCGACCTCCTTGCCAACGTTATTCAGCGCTATCAGAACCGATCAATCGAAACGGCGCAGGTCATCGAGGAGTTGATCGAAATGGCCAAGAAGTTTAGAGAAGCTTCCAGTCGTGGCGAAGCGCTTGGCCTGACCGATGAAGAGGTTCTGTTCTATGACGCGTTAGCCAACAACGAGTCTGCCGTTCGTGAGTTAGGCAACGAAACATTGAAGTTGATCGCGCATGAGCTTACTGAAAATCTTCGCCAAAATGTGAGCGTCGATTGGTCGCAGCGTGAAAGCGTTCGAGCCAAATTGCGACTGATGGTGAAGCGGATATTGCGGAAGTATAAGTATCCGCCGGATAAGCAAGAGGAGGCTATTCAGATCGTCTTGCAGCAAGCGGAGAATTTGAGTGCGGAATGGGTTGGATAGCGTCACGGCTCTCCATTAAATTCCGAACTTGTAGTCCGGCGCGCCAGCCCCGTCCAGACAGAATGGACAATTTATTATTCAAAAGTCCCTAAGACCCTATTAGTCGTAAACGTCAAAGCCGTTTCGCCAAGGTGCGATTGTCCTGCACCAGTACGAGCTACTAGGTCCAAAGTCCAATTGCTCGCATGTCGCGACATGCCTAATCTGGAAACAGTGAATAGGGCGTATTCACCAACAGCGGATATATGCGAGTGAGTTTAAATTGGATATCAAAGAGTCTTTCATGGCGTATTCCTCTTTCCCGGTAATGTCCGTCTCTTTGTTGTGGAGGCGGTTCCGGTTCGCAGGCGTTGTCGCAATCGCAGCTTTTCTTTTCGGCTGCTCCAAAGAGGTCAATGTACCGCCAGCCGCTCCCTTGGAAGTGACTGCCATTACCGCCGCGCCGAAGGACACCCCCGTGAACTTTGAATTCGTCGCGCAAACCCTAAGCTCGCGTGAGGTGGAGATCCGTGCGCGAGTGGACGGATTCCTGGACAAGCGGTTGTACACCGAAGGCGAAATGGTGCGCGTTGGACAGCCCATGTTCCAAATGGACCGCAAGCCGTTCGAGGCGGCGCTCTTGTCTGCTCAAGGCCAGCTTGAGCAACAGAAGGCGAGGCTTGCCGTGGCGAAGGCGAATTTGGTCCGTGTAAAGCCGTTGGCGGCAAAGAACGCGGTGAGCAAAAAGGATCTCGACGATGCGGTCGGCGCCGAAAACGAGGCGCAAGCTGCGGTGATCGCGGCAGAAGGCGCGGTGCGCACCGCCAAGCTTAACCTCGGATACACCACGATCTACTCGCCGCTCAAGGGCTTGTCCAGTTTTGCAAAAAAGCAGGAAGGCAGCTATGTGACCGCCGGAGAGTCAGGTTTTCTCACCACGGTGTCGCAGGTAGATCCGATGTGGGTCAATTTCAGCGTCTCCGAAAACGAACAGCTCAGTTACCGCGAGCAGATCGCGAAGGGACAGCTTAAGTTCCCAGCGAACAAAGAATTTCTGATTGAAGTGATCCTCGCTGATGGCACGGTGTTTCCTCATCGCGGCCGCATTAATTTCGCCGAGCCGTCATTCAACAGAGAGACGGGCACTTTCCTTGTGCGCACGGAACTCCCCAATCCCGAAGGCGTCTTGCGTCCCGGGCAGTTTGTGCGCGCGAAAGTCCTCGGTTCGACGCGGCCCGGGGCCATTCTCATTCCGCAGCGCGCGGTGCTCCAGGGCGCCAAAGGCCATTATGTGTGGGTGATCGGCGAAGACGGTAAGGCGAAACAGCGCGTGGTCGATGTCGGCGACTGGAGTGGCGATAACTGGTTCATCAGCAGCGGCTTGCGCGCCGGAGAACGTGTGGTCGTCGATGGCGCGATGCGCGTCGCGGCGGGCGCGCCGTTGAAGATTAAGGCGGGCTCCGCCGCCAGCGCTGGTGAGAAAATTTCGGCAAGTCAGAGCGCCGAGAAAACACGATTGCCACAACAATGAGCGCCGTTACATTAACTACGGTTCCGTCATTACAGAAATTGAGAGGTAACGTTGTAGGGCGGAAAAGCGAAGCGCCTTCCGCCGTATGTTGCGCGACAAGGCAATACTCATTTCCAAATCGACATACGGCGGAAGGCGCTTCGCTTTTCCGCCCAACGAACTGCGTCTCCATCGGAATTTTCTCCTCTTAAAAGGAGGGGCATGAAGCTAAGGCGTTAACCACGGATCAACGAAATGAACATCTCGCGTTTCTGTATCGATCATCCAATCTTCGCATCGGTCATTTCCATCGTTATCACGCTCGGGGGCGGCGTGGCGATGTTCAATTCGCCCGTCGCGCAATACCCAGACATCACGCCGCCGCAGATCACGGTTTCGGCGACGTATCCTGGCGCGAACGCCGAGGTGGTGGCCAATAATGTCGCTGCGCCGATCGAGCAGCAGGTGAATGGCGCCGACAATATGATTTATATGAACTCGTCGAGCTCATCCACCGGCAATATGACGCTGAACATATTTTTCGAAATCGGCACGGACCCCAACCTCGCGCAAGTGGATGTGCAGAACCGGGTCAATCTGGCTCTGCCGCAGGTGCCGTCGGCGGTGCAGGAGCAGGGCATTCAAGTGCAGAAGAAGTCGTCGGCCTTCATGATGGTGATCGCCGTTTTTTCGCCCGAAAATCGTTACGATCCGACCTATGTCGCCAACTACGCCAATATCTATGTGCTCGACGCGCTGAAGCGCATTCCCGGCGCGAACCAGACGAGCATTTTCGGCACGCCGGATTATGCGATGCGCATCTGGCTGAAACCGGACCGCATGGCGCAGCTCGGCGTGACGGCGGGCGAAGTGCAGAAGGCGGTCGCGGCCCAGAATGAGCAGTATGCGGTTGGCCGCCTGGGACAGTCGCCAACCGGCAAACCCGTCGAGCAATCGTTCGCGGTTACGACGGCGGGACGAATGACGGAGCCCGCGGAATTCGACAACATCATCATCCGCGCCACGAGTGGCGGCGCCGCTATTGTTCGGCTCAAGGATATCGGCCGCGCCGAGTTGGGCCAGAAGGACTACTCCATACGCGGAACTTATCAAGGCAAGCCGGCGACCATGATGGCTGTGTACCAGCAGCCGGGCGCCAATGCGCTGGACGTCTCCAATCAGGTGAAGGCGACGTTGGCGGAGATGCAGAAGTCTTTTCCGGAAGGCATCCAATACAAGATCGTGATGGATACGACGAACTTCACCCGCGCGTCGATCAGCGATGTCGTGCATACGTTCTTCGAAGCGGTGGTGCTGGTCGTGCTGGTCGTGTTTCTGTTCCTGCAAAGTCTGCGCGCGACGCTGATTCCGGTGCTGGCGGTGCCGGTGTCCATTGTCGGGACATTCATCGGCATGCAGGCGCTGGGATTCTCGATCAATATGCTGACGTTGTTCGGCATGGTGCTGGCGATCGGTATCGTGGTGGATGACGCCATCGTCGTGATCGAAAACGTCGAGCGCAATATGACCGTGCATCATCTCGATCCGAAGGAGGCCGCCAAGCGCGCGATGGACGAGGTGGCGGGACCGGTGGTCGCCATTGTGTTGGTGCTGTGCGCGGTGTTCGTGCCGGTCGCGTTTCTCGGCGGCATTACCGGACAGCTTTATAAACAGTTCGCAATTACCATCGCGATTTCGGTCGTGATTTCCGGTCTCGTCGCGCTAACTTTATCGCCAGCGCTCGCCGCGATTTTGCTGAAGCCGACGCATGGCGAGAAAAATCGCTTCTTCAAATGGTTTGACCGTAGCTTCGAGCGGATGACCAGCTCCTATTCGCGAGCGGTCGCGTTGACGATCAAACGGTCGGTGATTGCTCTCTTGCTGTTCGTGGGCATGATCGTGGCATCGGTCATGATGCTACGGGTGGTTCCCGGCGCGTTTCTGCCGCCGGAGGACCAGGGATATCTGCTCGGCGCGGTGCTGATGCCGGACGCCGCCAGTTTGGACCGAACCGGCAAGGTCGGAGAACGCGTTTCGGAATATTTCATGAAGAACCCGGCGGTCGAAGGCGTCAGCGTGATCGATGGCTACAGCCTGCTCGACAATCAGAACAAGAACAACGCGGGAACCTTCTTCGTCGGCTTGAAGGATTTCGACGAGCGTTACGATTCCGCCAACGCCGAGAAGCAAAATGCGTTCGCCATCCTTACGGACGCTTATCGCGATTTAGGCAATGTCATGCAGGGAAGGGTGCTGCCGGTGAATCCACCGTCGATCCCGGGTCTTGGCACGACAGGCGGCCTGGAAATGTGGATTCAGAGCAAGGGCGACAAGAACGTGCAGCAGCTTGCGGGAGCGGTCAACGACTTTGTCGCGCAGGCGCAAAAGGCCCCGGAGTTAACGCGCGTGACCTCCACGTTCAACGCGGCGTCACAGCAACTGTTGGTGGATGTGGATCGCGACAAGGCGGAAACGTTGGGCGTTCCCGTGCAAGAGGTATACGGCGCCTTGCAAACGATGGTTGGCTCCTTGTACGTGTCGCAATTCATCAAGTCCAGTCGTTTGTGGCAGGTGATCTTGCAGGCGGAGCCTTCCTACAGGCTTAAGCCTGACGATCTCGAACAGCTGTTCGTGCGCAACAAGGATGGTCAAATGCTGCCGCTCAGTTCGGTGGTCAGCAGCAAGTACGTCGTCGGTCCGGACTTGATGACGCGCTTCAATAATTTCCCGGCGGTGAAGATCACGGCCAATCCGGCGCCCGGCTACAGTTCCGGCCAAGCCGTCGCCGCGCTCGAAAGAATCGGGACTGAAATTCTGCCGTCCGATTTCGCCGTGGCCTGGAGCGGCGAAGCATACGAACAGAAACAAGCCGGCGCCACGTCGGCGACGACGTTCATCTTCGGCCTGATCATGGTGTTCCTGATTCTCGCCGCGCAATACGAGAAGTGGTCATTGCCGATCGGCGTTTTGATGGCCGTGCCCTTCGCACTGTTCGGCGCGCTCTTGGCTGTCATGTTGCGCGGCTTGAGCAACGATGTGTATTTCCAGATCGGCTTGACGATACTGGTGGCGCTTGCAGCGAAGAACGCGATTCTGATCTTTGAGTTCGCGGTGATCAACCGCGCAGCCGGGCAATCCTTCTATGACTCCGCCATGATCGCCGCGCGCGAGCGGTTGCGCCCGATTGTCATGACGTCCGTCGCGTTCATACTTGGTTGCGTTCCGCTGGCTATCGCCACCGGCGCGTCGGCTAATAGTCGCCAATCGATTGGCACCGGCGTGATCGGCGGCATGTTGGGAGCGACGGTCATCGCGGTGTTCTTCATTCCGATGTTTTACTACGTGATCGAAAAGTCGGTTGAAAAATTCGGCAACAGGAAAAAGAAATTGCCGGCTGAGGCGACAGAGGACCGTCACAGGCTTCCGCCATCCGGGGGGGCAGTTGGTAGCTCGCCGCATGCGAAACATCGGGGGGAATGAGATGAGTGGCCTGCTAAATGTTCACTACCACTTGCCCTCTCCCCCAGCCCCTTTCCCAGTTCTTGGGAGAGGGGAGATGCATTCCTCCCCTCTCCCGCAAGCGGGGAGAGCGAAGCGAGGGGGGCGGAGCCGGCTGGGGGAGAGGGCAAGCGGTGGTGAACGAATGCGCCGCCTATGTTCGCTCCCTATCTTCATCCTAGCGCTAACCGGCTGCATGCTCGGTCCCGATTACAAAAAACCGCCCATCGATGTCCCTGATACCTTCCGCTTCCAGGAAAACGACGCTCAGGACCTCGCCAACACCGCATGGTGGGAGCAATTCCAGGACCCGGTTCTAAACGAATTGATCGGCATAGCGATTCAAGAAAACAAGGACGTCAAGATCGCGGCGGCGCGTATCGATCAATTTCTCGGTGAGTTCGTCACCATCCGTTCGCCGCTTTTTCCGCAAGCGAACGTCGGTCTCAGCGGCGTGCGGGAACGCGTGGGAGAAACGCCCTTTGCTTCCAATACCGATTCGATATTGAAGGAGTATGAGGCGGCGCTTTCGGTCAGTTGGGAGATCGATCTGTTCGGTAGCCGGCGACGCGAGACCGAAGCGGCGCGCGCCAACGTGCTCGCCGGTGAGGAAGGGCGTCGCGCGACGATTCTGACGCTGGTGGCGTCGGTTGCATCGTCGTACATCAACCTGCGCAATCTCGATAGGCAACTTGAAATCGCCAAGGACACTGCCGACAGCCGGGCGAATTCGCTTCAGGTTTTCAAGGATCGCTTCGAGGGCGGCACGGTATCCGAATTGGAGCTTGCGCAGAGCCAGTCGGAATATGAGGCGTCGCTGATCAGCATTCCCCAAATCGAAACCCTGATCGCGCAACAGGAGAATGCGCTGTCGATATTGCTGGGCCGCAATCCCAGCCTGATCAACCGCGGCCAAGAGCTTGCGAATTTCGGATTGCCTATTGTGCCGGCCGGGCTGCCATCGGAGTTGCTGGCGCGACGCCCCGATCTGCGTCAGGCTGAGCAGAATCTAATCGCCGCCAATGCGTTGATCGGCGTGGCGCGCGCGCAGTACTTTCCAACGATTTCGTTAACCGGGCTGATCGGCTCGGTCAGCTCGGAATTTTCGGACTTGTTTTCCGGACCGGCGAAGGCGTGGTCTTACGGGGCCGCGATATCGCTGCCCATCTTCACCGGCGGCGGTATTGCGGGTCAGGTGCAACAGTCGGAAGCTCAACAGCAGCAGGCGTTGCTTCAGTACCAGAAATCGATCCAGGTGGCGTTTCAGGAAGTTTCCGACTCTCTGATTGCGCACCGCAAAGCGCGCGAGCAGCTTGAGTTGCGGGGCCGTCAGGTTAAGACATTGCGCAATTACGCGGGCCTCGCGCGCGTTCGCTACGAGAACGGTTATACAAGCTATATCGAGGTGCTCGATGCCGAAAGAAGTCTGTTCAGCGCCGAAGTGGATTATGCGCAGACGCAGAGCGCGGCGTATACGTCTCTGGTCAATTTGTACAAGGCGATGGGCGGTGGCTGGGTGACTGAAGCGGAGCACATGGCCGTAAAGGAGCCGGCGCCGAAGTAAAAGCGTAGGGCGGAAAAGCGAAGCGCCTTCCGCCGTATGTTGATTTGGAAACGAATGTTGCCTTATCGCGCGACATACGGCGGAAGGCGCTTCGCTTTGGCCGTTGCGCCTTCGGCTTGCTCGAAACTTCGCCGTAGGGCTGGTTTTCCGCCCTACGGATCTGTATTAGCGCGCACTACTGCATGAACCATCCATGGCTGACCACGAAGGACTGACCGGTCATCGCATTGGTCGGGAAGGCGGCGCAAAACAATGTCGCCTCGGCCACGTCCTCGACCGTGGTGAATTCGCCGTCCACCGTTTCCTTGAGCATGATGTTCTTGATGACCTCCTGTTCGGAGATGCCCAACGCTTTCGCCTGCTCGGGAATCTGCTTGTCCACGAGTGGCGTGCGTACAAAGCCAGGGCAAACCACGTTGGCGCGCACGCGGTGCGCGGCCCCTTCCTTGGCTACGACCTTGCATAATCCGATCAACCCATGCTTCGCCGTGACATAAGCGGATTTCAGAAGCGATGCTTCTTTCGAATGGACAGACCCCATGTAGATGACGCTGCCGCCCCGGCCCGATTTGTACATATGGGGCAGGCAGGCCTTGGTCGTCAGGAAAGCGCCGTCCAGATGGATCGCCAGCATTTTCTTCCAATCGGCGAAGGGGAACTCCTCGATCGGGTGCACGATTTGGATGCCCGCGTTGCTAACCAGGATGTCAACGCCGCCAAACTTTTCGACGACTGCGGCGACGCCATCGTTGACGGCCTTCTCGTTACTGACATCCATCGCAACGCCCATCGCCATGCCGTCGGCCGCGCGGATCTCCTTGGCCGCCGCGTCCGCCGCTTCTTGACTGAGGTCGGCGATCGCGACTTTGGCGCCCTCACGGGCGAATCGCATTGCAATGCTTTTGCCGATGCCACTGGCGGCGCCGGTGACGATGGCGGTTTTATCCTTAAGCTTCATGAATTGCTCCTATTGGGTCAATCGCGTTTGGAAATCGCGACGATGAATTGATGGCTCCTTCCTTTAGCAAAGGACGGTTGGGGAGGAATCGAAGGAGCCTTGCGAGGAATTTCACCATCATCATCGGCGCGCGAAGCGCAACGAACTCCACTCATCTAATCTAACGAATTCTCCACGTTAGCAAAACTACCAATCCGGTTCGTCGAGCGCCATTAGACCTTGGTCCAATCGGCCATCCATCGGCCGCGGCCTATACTGCATTTCGATTCGCATTTTTCGGCAGGCGATGAAGGATGCAACATTTTGGAAATTCTCAAGGATAGTCCGCTCGATCCGGCGGCTTCTTAGAAAGGAGTACCGCAATGGCCGCGAGTCTCTTGTTGAACCAAGTAGCTAACGAATTCGGCGGCGACGCCCTCAATCGCATTGCCTCGACGATTGGCGAAAATCCCGGAAAGATAAAGACCGCGTTGAGCGCCATGTTGCCGGCTCTTCTGGGCGGGCTTGCCAGCAAGGCGCAAACCAAGGAAGGCGCGCACGAGTTGCTCGATGTGATCCATCGGGATCATCTCGATACGGAGCAGTATGAACATGTCGCCGACGCGCTCAAGGCGCCGAACGCGCTCAGTAACCTGATGAACTCGGGCGGGTCGCTTCTGGATACCGTGCTTCCGGGGAAAAGCGGCGCGGTGAGCGATTGGGTAGCGTCACGCGCCGACATCAAACCCACAGCCTCGAAGTCGCTCATGAGCATTGCCCTGCCGCTGGTGCTTGGATTGATCGGGCGGCGCGTCGGCAGCGGCGGGGAATCGGGCCTGATGAACCTGCTCGGCAAGCCGTTGGCCTTTCTGCAGGATGCGCCCGCCGGACTCGCCAGTGTCCTCGGGGTGGGCGGAGCCGGCGGCGCCGCGCGCTCGGCGGTGGGCGAGAGCGAGCAGCGCGGGCAGCGTTTTGCAGCCGCGATGGCGGCTCCTTCGTCGAGGCGCAAATGGCTGCTGCCGCTATTGCTGTTGTTGGGTGTGATCGCATTGCTGGCGTATTTCATGATGAGCCGGAGAGCGCCGACGCCGCCTTTGTCCACCGCGCCGGCGTCAACTGCGCCTGCAACTGCTGGAGTCGATCTGGGGCCGTTCATGGACAGGAAATTGCCCAATGGCATGACGCTTCACGTCCCCGCCAACGGCGTCGAGAGCAAGCTGCTCGCCTTCATCGAGGACCAAAGCAAGCCAGTTAGTCCGACGACATGGTTTAGCTTCGACCGGCTGGACTTCGAAACCAACTCGTCCGCGTTCAAACCCTCGTCGCAGGAACAGGTGCGCAACATCGCCGAGATCATGAAGGCTTATCCGCGGGTTGAGGTGAAATTTGGCGGCTACACGGACAACACGGGCAACCCGGATCAAAACCTGCGGCTATCGCGCGGGCGCGCCAGCAATGCGATGAATCAGGTCGCGGCGCTCGGTGTCGATGCATCGCGGCTGGCGGCCGAAGGTTATGGCGACCAGCATCCGATAGCCGACAACGCCACCGCCGAGGGACGCCAGCGTAATCGGCGGGTCGACATCAACGTGACTGCGAAATAACTCGGTTCACGTAACGGCATTGGACGTTGGTCCAACCGGCAGTTCGTTGACGGCGGCCTATACTGAGTATCAGTAGGAGCGCGTACGATGATTCTCCGTTGTCCGGTCATGAGTCCCAGGAGCAACAGCCATTGCGGCTGGTTCGCTATCGTCGCAGTGTTCATGTTCGCGGTGAATGTGTTTGCGCAGGCGCCCGCCGCGCCCGGAGGCGTGACGGCTCCACTTTCGGCGGAAGAACTCGACGCGCTCGTCGGTCCTATCGCGCTGTACCCGGACGACCTTGTCGCCATAATCCTGCCGGCGTCGACGAATCCCTTGCAGATCGTGCAAGCGGATCGTTTCCTCGATAAGCGAAAGACCAACCCGAAGCTGCCGGTCGATGAGGAGTGGGATGACGCGGTGAAATCGCTGCTCAATTATCCGGATGTGGTCAAGAACATGAGCAGAGATATCGAGTGGACGGCCTCGCTGGGCGAAGCCGTCGTCACCGATCAGACCGCGGTGCTGGCGGCGGTTCAGGCGTTCCGCCGCAAGACGCAGGCGGCAGGCAATCTCAGGACCGATGAGAAGCAGGTCGTCATGGTCGAGCAGGAGGTCGTCAAGATCGTTTCCGCGGATCCGCAGGTGATCTACGTGCCGCAGTACAACCCGAGCACCGTCGTGGTGTACGGCAGCCCCGCGCCCTGGGGCTACTACCCGTATGGGTATCCGTCCTACTACTACCCGTATGCGGCCGGTGCCGCGCTCGCCACCGGGC
>DATLHW010000470.1:0-4194 GCA_035539675.1 Burkholderiales bacterium
GCGACACTCAAGGACTATATGACGCAACAGGGTATTGAATACGAGGTGCTTAGTCATCCACACAGCCATAGCAGCACGGAGACCGCGAAACTGACGCACGTTCCGGCGGAGCGTCTGGCCAAGGCGGTGGTTCTCGAAGACGACAAGGGATGGCTTATGGCGGTGCTGCCGGCTAGCTATCATATTCAATTAAACACACTCTCGGAGCGGTTGGAGCGCGATCTTAAGCTCGCTGTCGAACCTCGGCTTAAACAACTATTCAAGGATTGCGAGCCAGGCGCTATTCCACCCGTGGGACAGGCCTACGGCATGGACACGATTGTGGACGAGAGCTTGACGGAGCAACCCGATCTCTATTTTGAGTCGGGCGATCACGAAGAGCTAATCCATGTGCAAGGCGATGCGTTCATGAAGATCATGGCGAATACGAGAAGAGGCCGATTCAGCGCGCCTACCTTGTGATCCTGCATGTGAACTGGATTGTATACCTTGCACGGTCACAATTTACGCGTTTGTTCTGCGTCTGGCGGGCGCGCTGCTGCGTTGCCGCTCGCTTGCAGTGGGGTGGCACTGCGGCGCGATCGGCGTCTTGCATCGCATCCCGTCAGACTTGCCCAAACACGCAACTTGTGACCGTGCAAGGTATAAAACCTGGAAACGGCCATTGACCGCTTATCTTGAACGAGTTGGGTTCGCCCCAATGTTCGATGACAGCAATTTTTTGAATGTATTCGCCAGTTGAAGATGATGAGAAAGCGTAATGCGCTTGCGGGAAGCACTGGAGCGCAGGCGCAACAGAAGGATATGAAAGACGACCGGTTGACAATTGAGGGGCGCGGAAGTCGCCCAGTTCGCGGTGGATCGGGTCATGGCGTTCCGAAAAGCGTCAATGAGAAGACGACGCAAACTCAGAAACACACGGCCGAACAAAAGCGAAGCGGCGTGGTTGCCAAGAGCCGTGTCGTCCCAGTGGCGGTGCGCAAGAAACGAGTTCTGGTCAAGGAGGATCTCACTGAGAGCGGCGCTCCGGCCGAAGTCGAAAAAGGCAAGCTCCCTGAAGTAAAACCCGCGGAAGTAAACGCTGAGTCGGTCAAACCTGCTCCCGTGCTGAACGAGCGCGAGCTCGCAATTCGCGAGGAGGAAGCGCGTCGCCAGGCCGCATTGATCGCCCGTCAGGCGGCCGATGCGGCGGAGCGCGCCGCGCACATCAAAGTTCGCATGGAAGCTAAGGTTGCGCCGGCGAGCGCTCCTCGGCCCGCGCCGACGGAGACGCCTGAGAAACCAACGCTTGTTAAGGCTGAGTTAGCGGAGAGAGGTGTTTCAACTGAAATCGTAAAAGCAAAGGTCGTTGAGGTAAAACCCACGGAAGTAGAAGTAAAACTACTGCCCGAAGTAAAACACACGACGATCAAACGCTCGCCGGTCCTGAACGAGCGCGAGGTCGCGATTCGGGCGGAGGAGGCGCGTCGGCAGGCCGCATTGATCGCCCGTCAGGCGGCCGATGCGGCGGAACGCGCTGCACGCGCTAAAGCGAGGAAGGAGGCCAAGGCCCCACCGGCGAGGGTTGTGCAAGCGACGCCGACTGAGGCGCCCCGGGAGCAGCTCGTCGAGCAAGAGGCCGCGCCAGCGCTTGCGGCGGAGGTTACGCCTCAACTGCCTGTTGCAACCAAGGCCGGGATCAAGCAAGCGAAGCCGAAACCCACCAAGAAAGCGACGCCAGTTGCGCCCCCAGTGGGCGAAACGAACAAGAGGCGCTTCATCAAGGTGAAGGGCGCCGTCGCCGCCGAGGATGAGGGCTGGCGCGAGCAAAAGAGAGGGCGCAAGAAGAAGTCGGAAGAGGCTCCACATGCATTCACCTTGCCGGTCGAACCGGCGGTGCGTGAGGTGATCGTGCCGGAAACGATCACGGTGGCGCAGCTTGCGCAGAAGATGGCGGTGAAGGCGGCGGAAGTGATCAAGACGCTGATGAGGATGGGCAGTATGGCCACCATCAATCAGTCGCTCGATCAGGAGACGGCCATGATCGCCGTGCAAGAAATGGGGCGAGTCCCCAAAGCCGCCAAGGTGGATGACGTGGAGGTTTTATTGGCGGAGGAGGCGGCGGCTGTTGCGTCCACGTCACCCGAGCCGCGCCCGCCGGTCGCCACAGTCATGGGTCATGTCGACCATGGAAAAACTTCCTTGCTCGACGCAATCCGTCGCACTCGCGTCGCGAGCGGTGAAGCCGGCGGCATCACCCAGCATATCGGCGCGTATCACGTGGAAACGCCGCGCGGCGTGATCACCTTCCTGGATACCCCAGGTCATGAAGCATTCACAGCCATGCGCGCACGCGGCGCCAAGGTGACCGATCTCGTGGTGCTCGTGGTGGCCGCGGATGATGGCGTGATGCCGCAGACCATTGAGGCGATCCATCACGCCAAGGCGGCCAATGTGCCGATTGTGGTGGCGGTGAACAAGATCGACATGCCGGAGGCCAATCCGGAACGTATTCGCCAGGAGTTGGCGGCCCAGGGTGTGGCGCCGGAGGAGTGGGGCGGCGACACGATATTCGTGGATGTTTCCGCGAAGGTCGGTAAAGGCATAGACAGTCTGCTGGAGAGCATCCTCCTGCAGGCGGAGGTTCTTGAGCTTAAGGCGGTGAGGGACGCGCCAGCGAAGGGCGCCATCATTGAATCACGGCTCGACAAAGGCAGAGGTCCGATGGCGACGATCCTCGTTCAATCGGGAACGTTGAAGCGTGGCGACATCGTGCTGGCGGGCGTCGCCTATGGACGCATTCGCGCGATGACCGACGAGAGTGGCAAGGCGATTCATGAAGCCGGACCGTCGATTCCCGTGGAAGTGCAGGGGCTGTCTGATGTTCCATCCGCGGGCGACCCGATCATGGCGCTCAACGACGAACGCAAAGCCCGGGAGATTGCGTTATATCGACAGGGCAAATTCCGCGACGTCAAACTCGCTCTGCAACAAGCGGCGAAACTGGAGAACATGTTTGAACAGATGGGTGAGGTTAAGGCGTTGCCGCTCATCATCAAAGCCGACGTGCAAGGTTCGCATGAGGCGCTGAACCAGGCGCTGGTCAAGCTTTCCACATCGGAAGTGAAGGTGAACATCCTGCACAGCGCTGTCGGCGGCGTCACCGAATCGGATGTGAATCTGGCCATCGCCAGCCATGCGGCGATCATCGGGTTCAACGTCCGGGCGAATGCGGCCGCCCAAAGGCTCGCGGAACGTTCGGCGGTGGATATTCGTTACTACAGCATCATTTACGATGTGGTCGATGACATTCGGGCGGCGATGTCGGGGATGCTTGCGCCCGAGCGGAAGGAGAACATCATTGGGTTGGTGGATGTACGGCAGGTGTTCAGCGTTCCCAAGGTCGGCGCGGTGGCGGGATGCCATGTGTTGGAGGGTGTGGTCAAACGTGGCGCCACGGCGCGGCTGCTGCGCGATCAAGTGGTGATTCACACCGGCGAGATCGATTCGCTGAAGCGCTTCAAAGACGACGTGCGGGAAGCGAGAGCCGGCTTCGAGTGCGGGTTGTCGTTGAAGAATTTCAACGACATTCAGGTAGGCGATCAGCTCGAAGTTTTCGAGACGGTCGAGGTCGCGCGGAAGTTGTGAGGGGATAAGTGAGATTACGATCATCAGCGAACAACTGTTAAAAAATATCAGCTTTCTCTATCGGCGTTTTGGCGAGATACCATTGGTTGGTGGGCTTTTACTTGCGACACCCGCAGTGGCTGAGCTTTCTTATTCCGATGGGCATTTAAGGGAGCCGTGTGTCGTCCAGTCTTGCTTGGCGACTTGTTTTAGTTGTCATCCGTTGTCGCATGTCGTCGCGAACGTTAACACCCCCGACCTTATTCCAAGTGGAGCGACCCCAGCGAACGACAGTGCTCGAATCTCTATTGCTGGTGAAACTAATCTTTCTCCTGAACAGGTTCGCTTCCGTACTTGGGGACTTATTGGCGGTGGAGCGCTTGCTGTTTATGCCTATGGTCGGAGCAAGTGGTGGGAGGACGGCTTCACCAATCGTTTCCGGACAGTCGACGAGGGCTGGTTTGGTCAGAACACAAACGACGGCGGCGCCGACAAGCTGGGACATGTCTTCGCCAACTATGTCGGCGCGCGACTTATGACGAGAGCGTTCGAATGGGCGGGAAATGATGAGGCGACCGCGTTAAAGCT
>DATLHW010000471.1:0-6281 GCA_035539675.1 Burkholderiales bacterium
TACATCGCTGATTTTTGCTTTCAATGCGACGGTGCTTGATGTCACCGTCGCATGGATCTTCATGAGCTTGTCTGTGTTGTAATTAATGGAAAGGTATTCCGTCACTGCGCCTTGTATTGGCGCGGGAATAGGCGTCGGCGTTGGAGTCGGTGTTGGGTCCGGCGCAGGTGGACGCGGAGGCAACTTTTGGCCAAATACAATTCTTGGCAAAGCAAGGTATGGCACGCACGCCAATGTCGACTTCAAGAACAGTCTTCGGTGAGATCGCATAGGAATTCCTTTTGGTCTTGTTGAGTTTGAGGAGCCGAATGAATGCTTGAAATACATTGGATTATTCTCAATGCATTTCGAGCAATTCGACGTCGGGAGAGAGTCGAGCGAAGGTGTTAGCTGTTTGCGCCCGAACGCCTGCGAGGTGCTACTAAATATATAGTCGATCTTCCCAACCGTACATCCAACTATCTTAGCCAGATGAGCCAGTTGCTTTTGCGGTCACAAAAGGAGCCAGATGTGTCCGCACATGGGAAAAGACTTCCTGAGAATGAATCCGCTCCATGCACGCCGGCGTTACATCGCAATCCGATAAATAGCAGCCCAAACAATCGAGATTTTTGGGAATAATCTTTTCGCCCCGGCCGTAGAGTTCTATCTCGGGTGCGCTGGTTGGTCCAAACAGCGCAATGATACCCTTGCCTTGCGCGGTGGCGACATGCAAGCCCAGCGTGTCGCCGGTTACCATGACGTCGCATAAGCTGACCAATGCGCCGAACTGACGAAGCGAGTTGTCAGTGCCTGTGTCGACTACATGGTCGGGCGCCAATGCGCGCAAGTAAGCATTTCTTTCAATTTCCTCGGGACCGCCGTAGAGCAAGATTTTTGCATTTGGCAGCTCGGCGATAATCATTCGAATCAGCTCGCTAAAGCCCTCAAGCGTCCACTTCTTCCATCTCCAGCGGCCGCCAGCCCCGGTATTCAAACCGATGACGGGCTGCTTTTTAAAATCGATCGCGTGTTGGGCGGCGAAGCGTTCAGCGAATTCACGCTCTTTGTGCGACACATTCCAGATGATGGGGTGATCAACGGGCGGCAGCCCGCAGACTTCCAACAGAATTTCCTGATAGCTTCTCTGGTTGTCTTTCTTTAGCTGGTCGTTAAGGCCCATAACATACCAAGCCTGGGCGGTTGCGTTGAGCGGCGTAATCTCGCCACTGTTCGAAAACACGAAGCCGAATTTTTGAGTGGCTTTCGCCAGCGTGGCAAGTCGCGTGGACGCCTCGGAGGTGTCGGGATTAATGACGACGTCAAAATGTTTGCTGAGTAACAGTTCAAGCGCGTCAGATCCCTTTGCGATCACATGATCCACATAGGGATTGTTGTAAAGAAGTTCGACAGAGCTACTTTTGGTCAGCCATGTTACTTCGGAGTTCGGATACTTTTCTTTGAGCGGCTTAAGAAGACTTGTCGTTCTTAACACGTCGCCAATAGCATCCAGCTTAACAATCAATATGCGAGTCTTTATCGGGTCATAGACCGTGCAGTCGCCACACACCACGCCGGTTTGCTTGTGCGGAGCACAGGGGCGATCGGTTTTGTAATGTCGACAATCGGAATGAATGACAAGCGTTTTCATATAATTAATTAATCCTTTAAAGGATGATCATCAGTTGTCGCTTAGAGTGAAAGTGGGGGCGTGTTGCGCCAGCCACTGCTCTAACATCATGAGTACCCATACCATCGTTCCATAGTAGCCTGCATGCACCGACAAATGCTGGGAAGTGAGCTCATCGATGAATGCGGGTTGAATGATGCCTCGGCGTTTCAGGTCCTGCAGATTACCTGTCACAAGGTCATGAAGCGGTTTATGACGATTCATCCATGGACCAAACGGTAAACCGAAGCCATGTTTTTGCTTGGTGATGATCTCTTCTGGCAGGAAGCCTCGTAACGCTTCTTTGAAAAAATATCGGAGCTTTCCACCTTTTAACTTGAGGTCGGGAGCCAGTCTGGCCGAAAAGGCCACAACTTTATCACCAAGCATTGGAAACGTGACATCCATACCTGCTACGCCGCATGTATTGATAACCTTGGGCAGGTCGTTGTCGGCTAGCGTAACCCGGAAATCCAGGGCCAGCATCCGGTTGATCAGACTGTCCGCGTTGCACTCATGATAGATAGCATTGAGGTGCTCCAACGGCTTCCCCGGATTGACCACTCGAAGAAACGCAGGCGTGAAAATCTTCTCCTGACCAATCCGATCCAACAAATTGTACGTTTCCAAACGCGCTGGCATCGGTACTGATGCTTGTTGAACATAACTTTTGGCTTTGCGCAGAAGTCCTACTTGGTTGGCGCCCGGAAAGTTGTTAATCAGCGGCGTAACCAGATTGTCGCGTAGCGCCTCCGGAATTTTTTCGTAAAGTGAGAACACATACTGCTTTGAGTAACGTTCGTTACCGCCAAATAATTCATCGCCGCCATCACCGCCTATCAACTGCTCGATACCATCCTGCTTGGCCATACGGGCGCAGTAATAAGTGGGAACGGCCGACGAGTTGCCGAAAGGCTGATCGTATGCGCTGGCGATCAATGGGATTGCATCGACGATATCGGCGGGGGTTACGTAATACTCATGGTGATCGGTCCCGAAGTGCTTGGCTGCGAGCCGCGCATAATTCATTTCATCGTAACCTGGTTCATCGAAGCCAATGGAGTACGTGCGCGCTGGCTTCTGCGTCACCTCTCCTAGCAGGCCAGACATGGTTGAGCTATCGGTTCCGCCGCTCAAGAAACAGCCTGTGCTGATTCCCTCCGCGCTTTCTCGGACAGATTCGCGGAGTGTGGTGATGAACTCTTCCTTTAACTCGCCAAAGGACGCTCGCTCGTTTTCCGCGAATCGCATCGACCAATATCGAGCCGTCGAAACTTTTCCTCCTTCAAACACCAAATACTCTCCGGGAAGAAGCCGCCGATAATTCCGATAAAAACTATTCGGCGCCGGGATCATATGAAAATAAAGGTAGTTATACAAAGCCTGCGGATCAATTTCTTGTTGGCTCAACGGGTGGGCGTTGATGGCGTCACAGGATGTTGCAAATAACAGGTTGTTGTTGGCCACCGTATAAGCTAACGGGTGAATGCCCATGCGATCGACGGCAATGGCGGCTGACTGACGATTTTCGTTGATGACAACAGCCGTGAAGGCGCCGCCCAAAGTCGTAAATGCGGCCTCTCGTTTGCTTAAGTATTCCTGGGCGAATGTTTTCGCGACGCCGCCTTGTTTCCTCGCGTCCTCCAAGTCTTTCCGCAGAAAATGCGGACGTCCCAGTAGCGCTACTGCTAATCCGTCCCCAATGTAAGTGTCAAAGGATTGCCGATTAAAAGTGGCCAACCCCAACGCCCACGTGTCGCCAATTCTGGCTTCCGTTGCAAGCTTGTTTCCCGCAATGGTCTTGAGCATTTGGTCAAGAGTCGAGGGATTGTTTGTTGGGTCGCGCTGTGGACCAAGCCAGCCGCATATGGCGTTCATGAAATTATTCCCTAATAAATTAAACGTCTTAAAATCCAGTTGCAGTACAGGTCAAGGCCGACAAGTTATCGTGGCGGTCGGATTTGGGGTTCTGAGCCGAATGAAAGGCGCTAAATTTTGCTCGACTATCACGCCGTCAATCTGTGCGGGAGGGCTGGTGGTGAGACAGGGCAAAAAATGATAACGAAGCACGATGTCTTCGGTGCTTATACCGGAAACCACGATGCGATTGATGTCTCGTTCAATGACTTTGCCTTGGCCATTGAAAACAAATCCGGGAGGATTTTCAATGCGGAAAATTTTAATTTCGCCGAATTCAGCCGCGAGTTTTGCCGAGGGAAATTTGTTGAAATACTCAATCGATTTAGTCGAATGAGTGATAGCCCAACCGATGTTGTATACACGAAAATAGTTAAGCAATTCATTTGTCGAGTAGGCATCGATCATTTGACCAAATATCCAGCCATCCCAAAAACTGGTCGATGTCTTCATCGGGTAAGCTCCGCCAATAAATTCCCGATTTGTTTGGGTCGCAAGATAGCCAGGAATGTGTGCGATGTCGTATACGCCGTGCGATGAATGCTCAAACAAAATCCGACTGTTGCTGTCGGTATTGCTGTTGATCCAATTAACGAGCCAACGTGTCTTTTCACCTTCGCCGCGTACTTCTGGAGGAACGGCGCCATGATGGCCGATAGGTTCCCAGGAGATTTCGCGTCGGAGTTCGTTCAGCGAGTACCCGGTAATGACTGTCAATAAGGCGGCGGCGAGTAGTGCTTTTGATGGCGTTAAGCTTCCGCGGATATTTTTCCAGATATGAGCTGCGCCAATTGCTGCTGGTAAGGACAGCACGAGGAAGCCAGTCATTAGAAATCTATTGGGTTGCAGGGGAGCTATTGCAGAAAGACCGGCTCCAAAAGCGCCAAAAATAAGAAACAGCGCTGAGCTTGCTGTGAAAGTTCTGGCGAGTTGGCGTTTTAATTCGCTCTCCGCATAAATGCAGCCCCAACCTGCCGCCAAAACGAGCGCCACGTGGAATTTGGATCCGGCGTAGTCAAGTCCGAACAATTGTCGACTTATTAGAAAGATCCCGGTCTTCTTGAAATATGGCATTAGAGAGTTATCGATGACGCTGGGATATTTCAGTGTTAACAAAATCCACGGAAGATTAGGGAGCAGTGCGCATGCGCCTATTACGATGCAACTAATCCATAAAGTTCGCCAGATGATCGCTTGGCGAAGGAAAATCAGAGGAGCCCATACAATTAGGAGAACGATCACTGGGAACAGCGGGTGATAGAAAAACCCTGCCGCGCCGACTATGCCTAACAGTAAGCTTTTCCATATCGAGAATTTATCCGTTACCAGTTGAATGATCGCGGCTGCATAGGTGATGCCCCAGAATGATGCGAAGACAAACGAAATCATACCGCTCGTGTGATATCCGCGAAGGTCCGATGTCCACCATATGACAATTCCTATTAATGCCATGAACGCCGTATGTATGTGACTTAGGCGCAATACTCGGGCGGCTAACGCTAGGCACGCAGGTGCAAGGAGCGCTGAAAAAAAGCTGAAGCATTTATAAATAATGGCCGGATGAGCGATTGCCGGAAAGAGCGCCGCGAAAAGGGCGGGAGCGCGTGCGCTGGCGTTGTAGGTAACACCGTTCAGATATCCCGCAGACATGTGAGGATCAAATCCGGCGAGGGGAGAAAACGCTCCAAATTTTGTCGCGGCCCATATCTGATACCAATGAAAAGCTGAATCAACCCTGAGCAACGGCTTGACGGTAAACAGTTCTTGTATAGGAAAAGTAATGGAAATTAGCAAAAACTGAATCGCTAATGTTGCTGCAATAATGCCCACATGAAACATTGCAAGAGCGCCTTTACTTTTTAATGAATGCTATTTTTTCGCTCAGACGAGAACTTCTACTGGATGCGGATGGCTTAGAAATGCGACTGGACTTGCGGTTGGTCCATATGCGCCTGATTGAAACACAACGATGAGATCGTCTACATCGGCGCGCGCCAGATCGCTTTTGTCGCCCAATAAATCGAGCGGTGTGCAGAGCGGGCCGACGACGGAAGCCGTTTCTCGTTCCGCGCCTTGCACCCGGTTACCGACAACTACTGGATAATTTTTGCGAATTACCTGGCCAAAGTTGCCGGACGCCGCGAGATGGTGATGCATGCCGCCATCCGTAACCAGGAAGACTTGCCCGCGCGAAATTTTTCGATCGATAACGCGACAAACGTAGACGCCTGCTTCGCCCACTAAAAATCGACCCAATTCGATTACGACCCGCGCTTCGGGCAATTTTGCTTTGACTTCCGGCATCTGAAGAGCCAGTTTTTCGCCCACCGTCGTGAGGTCGAGCGGCGTGTCGCCGGGGAAATAGGGAATGCCGAAACCGCCGCCAATGTTAAGCGTTTTTACTGGGCTGGGCGCATCTTCGGCTAATCGGTACGCCAACGCGAATGTGTTTGCCTGCGCTTCGGCGATTGATTCGGCCTTCAGGTTTTGTGAACCGCTGAAAATGTGGAAACCTTCAAAATCAAGCTTTGCTTCGCCAATCCGCTTTAACAAGGCTGGGACACGGTCTGCATCGACGCCGAATTGCTTGGCGCCGCCGCCCATTTTCATGCTTGAGCCCTTCAACTCGAAGTCGGGATTCACGCGCACCGCGACCTTGGGCGTGATGGCGAGCCTTTGGCCTACGACAATGGCGGTTTCCAGTTCGCGTTCAGAT
>DATLHW010000472.1:0-7801 GCA_035539675.1 Burkholderiales bacterium
CGGTGTTCCAGCCGGCGCCACGTTGACGCCGCCGCTGCCAGCCCGAGGGAACCCGGTCAGCACCCGTTTTTCCTGGGCGCCGCCGAGGACGCAGGTAGGGAGTTTCGATGTTACGTTTACAGTCTCGGATGAGGGCGTCACTACCAAGGACTGCAAAATCCACTTTGACCTTGGTCCCCGCGTATTACCAAAGGATATAAAAGAATCCATCCTGGTAAGCCCCCATGACTTTCCACAAAAAGTCACTTTTGAAACTGTTTGCCGGGAATATGTGGCTGATGTGTGTCTGTCACGAGACTTGGTCGAAATCTGTGTTGGCGGCAAGTGTTTTGGCGTACCACAACAGAAGCATCCACCGTGCAAGATCTGCGAATTGGAACGAAGCCTGCGCCCGAAATGATCTGCTCAAATTGTGGAGCAAACGTAAAGCCAGATGACTAACCATCTACCGATCATGCCGCGCGAATAGCTGAACAGAATGACCTTCAGCAACACCGCTGGCGTGATCTTGTCGCGTGAGTCAACACAAAGCAAGATGCGAACAGACCTTTTCTACAACCTCGTCAGGCCATACCAACTTTATGGATCAATTGATCACAAGTGAGTTCTCAAAATCCACGAACAGGCGCATTGGCAAGTTCTTCCTGTTTCTTGCCGGAGTTTCATTGGGCCTCACTGTATGGGCATTCACCGTCGACCGTAAGTTCATCGACTCAGCGATTGCTGTGCGCGGCGTCGTGATCGCCGTTGAGAAGAGCGACACCCTGCCAACGATTAGGTTCACCACTCTATATGCAGAACAAATCACCTTCCGACCTAAATCCAGGAACTTGCTTGAACAATTTTCTGTCGGCGAGACCGTCGAAGTTTTTTATCTGAAAACCGCGCCGAATGAGGCAAAACTGAACATGGCCTCTCACCTCTGGTCGGGTACTGAGATATCAGGCGTTTTTTTCGTGATACTCGGCATATTGGGCGTACGTACTGTGCGCGGTTCAATGACCTGGGGGCCACTGAAGCAAACTCGCATTACTGTTGGAGGCGGCTAACTGCCCTGCATGCAGCAGAATAAAGCTGTCAGCACACAGCAAATCAAAGGGGGTTCGGCATGCCATGCCAAGCATTTTCCAATGGTTGCAGGTCAAGACCGTTTAATCTGCATTCCGCTCCGCTATGACCGATTGACATTACGCCGAAAAAGTCGAGCACTACGATTTTAAATCGATCAAATCGTGCAAGTAGTCGCTTAGCTTGGGAACGGGGAAAAATAAGATTGCCGTCTAAAAATCGTATCAACGTCACTGGCGCAACGATCTTGGTAAAGCCATAGTCGTCATCCGAACTGAACTTGTCGAAAACCTTTTTTGGGGACCTCGCGGCGTAGTTGTGCAGCGCCATGCGACTAAGGCGTCACCACTCGCGCTTAATCTTGCCGCTTGCGAATACTCAAGGCAAGATGCGGGAATACTTTTTCTACAACCTCGTTCGGGCGCACACGTATGCCACCGTTCTTCCGATTGCTCTCTGAATACTTCTGGCTGATCGCTCTGAGCTTCAGCGCCTTCAACTACCGGAAAGCACGCGGAGCAATTGCGACTTCACAGGCGAGCAAAGGCGCGATCTACTTACAACGATTTGCCTTGTGCGCCAGCTTGCCCTGGGTAGTAATGGGTCTTGGGCAAATTCTTGGGTTCACGCCAACTATCTGGCACTACTTTCGCCCGCAGGACGGAAACCCCTTCGTCATCGCCTGGCTAGCGGTCATCCTCGTCCTCACATGCGCATACGCGTGGTGGGTCCTCTTCGCCGGTGGTGCCCAAAAGGTTCGCGATCTGAACCTAATGGCCGCCCTTGGTCAGCACAGCTCTAAGCCGCCGTCACTGCTGTTCGTCAAGCTCTTCGCCGCGTTCGGACCACTGTTCTTCCCTTTGTGGCTCTACATGGTCGTGTCCATGAACGTGCCTCTCCCCAAATGATGCGGCTTAACGTTAGCGACCGCACCTAGTGACAATTTTCTGGATGGCGACTTTGTTGATAATGTCCAATGCCACCATAGCAGGGGGAGATTATGTTCTCGGTAAAGTCGCCACCATTTCCGGAGAAAATGGAAGTTATGCCTTTCGTTTCTTTCAAACTGATGGGCATGTGGATTTGTTGAGTGGCTGTCGGGAGTTTGACGTCAAAGTTGAGTATGAGCGAACGCCATGGTTCTCGTGGTTGCCGTTTATTCGCACCGTCCATCCAACGAAAGAAAAAACGGAGGAGGCGGCGTTGTTTCTACGTACCGCAAATCAGGAAGATCGAGAGATATACTTTGGTTACATGGGTCACGGGCTCGTGCCTACAAGCACTCAGTGCTTATTCAAAAGCCGCGGCATGGCTCTTGATCAGGAGAAAGGGGAAAAATTTGTTCTTTCGTACCATGACCCAATATGACCGATAACATTCCGTACAACCGCGACGCCGGAAACGCTGCTTATTCTTCGCTTGGCTTTCTGTCGGCGCGTGTTAACTGCTTACGTTAGCCATTATGGTGACAGCCACGCTCCGAATTACTAACATCGAACACCGGGCTGATGCGACCCGGAAGACGCTTCCATTCTCATCTATCGAAGGGAGCGACATCATCATTGCGTCCCCATTATCTGAAAATGCTCAACTCAATGAACACTTGGTTTGGTTTTGGGGAACGTTGAAACACGAGCGACGCTTCCTTAAATCGCTCCAAGCGGGGGGCGGAAAACTCACCATACACGCGGCTGTTCGCCACGGCGTTGTTGAGATCAAACCAGACGGTGCAGAGCTGTTGCACTTGTTGGGAGCCACACTGCTTATTAATGGACAATGATGGCTAACCAAGAGTTTGAAGAGGACGCGCAAATATTGGTTTCAACGCGAAAAGACGGACCCTATATACCCAATAGAACGGAGTAAAGCCAAATGAAATATCAAGGAAGTTGCCATTGCGGCCAGATCGCCTTCGAGGTTGAGGGCGAAATTCCAGAAGTCATATCGTGCAATTGTTCCATATGCCAACGGAAAGGTACTTTGATGTGGTTCGTTCCAAGGCAGGCGATGACATTGCTCACGTCGCCGGAAAAGATGAGCACTTATACGTTTAACAAGCACGTCATAAAGCATCGTTTTTGCCCGTCATGCGGCATTCATCCGTTTGGCGAAGGCGTCGCCCCGTCCGGGCAAGAAATGACGGCAATCAATGTCCGTTGCCTTGAAGATGTAGATTTGTCGGCATTGACGGTTAAGCACTTCAATGGGCGTGAGCTCTGAGAGTGGGTGATGGCGAACTCAAACGTTGAGACTGTTGAATTAGTCGTTCTAGAGCGACGGAACGAATCCACATAACTGCTGCGACTCGTATCCACAATAAATCCCGCGTTTTCGTTTCAGGGATTCTCGCCTATCGTTTTGCAGCAAGCGATCAAATGTTCGCACTTGCAAATTCGGATGGGTGATCTTGTCGCGTAACCCAGCACAAGGCAAGATGCGAAGGAATTTCTCTACGGTCTCGTTAGCCACCAATGCCCACTCTTTCGCCAGATCACATAGCCTTACTTTCGTTCGCCAATCTTCTTGATGTTGCGAACCTCTGCGCCTCGGGTGGGCAAGCATATGAACTGCAAGCGCAACTGGCTACGGTGTGTCGCGAAGCAAAGCGACCGTTTCTTGCAACAATGCCAGTGAGGAATCGGTTTAAATGTCCCGTTTGTGGTGTCGAGCAAACCCAAGCAGAACTGCATTTTGAGGACCCCCGCCAGCCAATATCTGGCCCGGCAACCGAGTGGATGTGGTCCAAGCCGATTGGCAGATTCGTGGACATTGATCTATCAAAACTTCATGGGATTCTGGTTCATGGAGATGCCCCTCCAGATGAGTTTGCGTTGTTATTCGCTAATGTTGGAAGCTAACAATTCATTTAAGCCAACCACCGGGGTTTGGCCCAATTGATAGCGCTCCCTGCTGATGGTGACTAAATTTAAGCGTTATGTGACTTAGCCAAACCGCCCCTCAGTCCAGTTATGAAACCATTCGCGAAAGCAGGTCTCGTCGCCGCCGGATACATCGCCGCCTTCGCGATCGCCTCGCTGGTCGTCGCCATTTACGTCGCAGCTACGAGCGGTTCTGACCGACAAGCATCCGGTGGAATGTTTGCATTTGGCGATAGCCTCTTGTTCCTGGTGGTGTTCGGACTGGCCGCTGTGCCAGCAACATGCGCTACGCTCTTCTTCTTAAGGCCGTATCGCGCATTCTGGGTGATCCTCTCCGTCGCCGCGCTCGTCATCACGACTACGAGCCTTGCTGCCCTCCTGGGCTACGTTGCAACAAAGACCTCCGACCCGCGCTCCGTCCTCCATTACTGGTCAGCCTTCGCCGTGCTCCGGATACTTGTGGCGCCGTTGTTCGCTACGGCGTTCCTTCTCTCCGGCCTGTTCGCACCGAACCGCGCCGCTCGTGTTTCTCTTTTTGTCGCCATGGGAATCGAGACGGCAGTGTTCGCCTATGTCGCCGTCACATGGTTATTCCAATTTCATGGTTAGGGACATCCACACTTTGGCGCCGAGAGATTCTTCGCCTTACGAGTAAAGTTAGATCGCGTGAGCGAAGTGATGTTTAACTTAACGTTAGGGTATTTATGGAAATCATCGCGAGTTATCTTGGAAAACGATCTTAAGACACCCTAACCACGATGGTCAGGGCAATCGTCGCCTTGCCTTTTTCAGCGACAAGAAAAGGACGTCTGCTGAAAGCAAACGCCCCAAGCGCTCGAGCGTGATGAGAACGTTATTTCAATGCCTCAATACCAGCGCCAAAATTGATATGGAATGCCGCTCCATCCATGACGAGGGCAGGCACAGATTTGACGCCAGCAGATTCCGCTTCCGTTAAACGCGTTTTGTCTTTGCCAAGATGTACGACTTCAACTTCGTATTTCGCGGGGTCAAGTGCATAGGCGATGTTATGTTCTGCTGTAATGCATACAGGACAACCAGCGTGGTAGAAAATGGCTTTGGTTTTCATAAATGCTCTCCAAGATTGCGTAGGGTTAGTGCCATGAAGCACGTGATCATAGTAGGAGCAACGACGGTGCCCGAATAGAAGGCGCCTTTCGGTTCCCCGGGAACCTTTTGGTGTAACTTATAGAAAAGGAAGGAAATAAAAAATGTCGTCACCGAAAAACTCTGCTTATGCGCAACTCGAAGACTTGGTTGGGTGCAAGTGGTCCGTATCGGTTCTGCAAGCCATTGCCTCCGGCGTTTCTCGCCCCGGCACCTTAGAGCGTCATGTACAGGGGATTTCAACCAAAGTTCTATCCGAGCGACTACGCAAACTGACCCATTATGGTTTGCTAGCCAAGCATGTTTATGCGGAAGTACCACCCAGGACAGAATATTCACTTACACGGAACGGCCAGAAACTGGTCAACATTATTGGTCAGATAAAACTCTTGGATGATGAAATTAGAAGCGCGGAAAAAAGCATCTCGGCAGGCGCGAAAAGTGGCGGCGCTGAGCTTGAACGTTGAGCCTGTAGAAAAAGCCGAAATTGGAAAAGAAAATCAGGATGCTTTATAAGCAAGCAATTACTAAGTCCATATTGCTAGAAAATGGGCTTTTTCTACAACCTCGTTAAGCGACACTGCGTGAACATATGAGCCCCCTACGCCCAATTCCAAGGTACGTATCTGTGGCGTGCCGCTGAACTCATGATCCGTTATACGCGAAGCAAATGAGAGTTGAAATTGGTGATTACGTTTTGGATATTGATCCCGAGAGAACAAGAAAGACTTATCTGGAAATCGAAAAGGGTGGCGCCGAAAGTTGCGGATGTTCTTACTGCCGCAATTACCTCACAGCAATCCCTGAGGCTCTGCCTGAAGAGGTCTTACAGTTTTTTTCAAAAGTTGGAATCGACCTTAAAAAGGATGCCGAAGTATACGAACAGGGCGAAATGTCGCCCGGAGTCAGATCATATGGAGGCGAGTATTATTTCTGGGGGACTGTCGTTGCCGAACCGAAAAAAGAACAGCGCCTGAGCAAAGGCTTTCGGTTCGCGTTCATGCGACCGAGCCCTCTTGCTCAGAAGCAATTCCAAAGTGAAGGAGCTTTATGCCTCTATTTCAATACCGAGCTACCATGGGTCCTGGAAAACGAGCGCGGATAACAAAATGCTCAAGCCAATTTGCAACGTTGACGCTTTGCGCTGACTCCGCTCGCGGCTTAGGAAAGCGTTAGACAATGAAACAGCTCGAGCGTCTGCTCTTCTTGCAAGGCAATCGTTGCTTCTTCTGCCTGCGGGAGATACAAGCGGGAGAAGCCAGCGTTGAGCATCTAGTCGCAATCTCGAACGGTGGATCCAAGGACGACGAAAACTGTGTTGTCTGCTGCAAGGCCATTAACGTGGCCCTAGGCAACCTGTCTATCAAAGCTAAGTTCCAGGCAATCGTCAATCACCGAGGAGCTGTCACCTGTCCAATGGCATCGCTAGCAGAGCCGCTCGCTACTAGCGAAACGCAACCTCAACACCAGGAAAGCGATCGCATAGCGCTTGTGGTCGCGAAGTTACTGAAGCTGGGACCAAACAAGCCACGGCGCGTTTCTACTCTGAAGAACACGATGAACTCCGTATTCCAGAAGCAACTCTCCAAGCAAGAACTTGCCTCTTTGCTGACTGCGCTTGAGTCGATGGGCTACGTAACCGCACAAGAAACAAAAATCACATATGCTCTGCCAACGCAAGACACCTAACCTGATAGTAAATGAGAATTACGAAATACCACTTTTTTTCTCCGCGAGTGTGGGTGGCGCGGAGTAGTTAAAGCCGTTCCATTTGAGCTCAATTAACAACCGTGACCTTAGAAGATTTATACAAGCGCTACATCCAGTTATGGCCTAGTCAGGTCAGGGTTAGCGATGGCTACTCGATCGGTACTAGCTACATGTTGCCCTCGCTTAGCAAATTTCACGCGGAGATAGAAGACCAAATCAGTCATACAGTCGATCAGTGGGGAAATATCTTCACGTGGTCCATGTTTCAGGTCTGCCACGAATTCGGTCAACAGGCCTTGCAACGCGGAGCGGAATTCTTGGATGTCACTTCCATTCCCTTAGAAGTGATCGACCGGAGGGTTCGCGTCAATCTTGAAAGCGAAGGCTGGGCGAGCGAACGCGCACAGTACCAAGGGTTGAGCTCTAATAAAGATATAGAGCCGACTCAAGTCAAGATGCAGGGAGTATTTTTATACAACCTTGTTAAACCTCGGAGACCTTCAATGCTTGACAAGGCACGCACGTTTGCCATCGTAGCGCATGGCGATCAGAAGTATGGAGAACAACCATACGCTTACCACCTTGATGCTGTGGCCGCCCTCCTTGCGCCGTATGGCGAACAAGCGCAAATAGTTGGCTATCTACACGACGTCGTGGAAGACACCGCGGTTAGCGAAGGACTTGTCCAATCCAGCTTTGGCGAACACGTCGCCTCGTGCGTCTCTTTGCTGACCGACGAGCCGGGGAACAACCGAAAGGAACGAAAGGCCAAGACCTATGCAAAATTGGCGCAAGTGAGTGGCCCAACAGAGCTAGCACTGGTTGTGAAGGCAGCCGATCGGCTTGCCAATGTCCGCGCATGCGTCAACGATCGCAAGCGTAGTCTGTGGGAGATGTATCGCAGCGAGCATCCTGCGTTCACGCACGCCGCCTATCGAGCAGGCTTGTGCGAGCCGTTGTGGTCTGAGCTAGATCTACTGTTGTCGGAAAGCGCCTTCGATGCAAAGGTCTAACCC
>DATLHW010000473.1:0-17066 GCA_035539675.1 Burkholderiales bacterium
GAGACTGTAAAAGTATTCTGAGCAGAGAGAAAAGCCGAGCGGGTCGACCTCTCAAAACGCGCTGTATTCGATTTTTTTGTGGTGGGCAATGGTTTTGCCACCCCCAAAATCGAGTGATAATCGAATACTTTTACAGTCTCGGCAGCGAAGGATCTGCTGTTTGTCTGCCGTGGCGCGACCGCTGAAAAGCAGATTCTTCGCTGCCGCTCAGAATGACAAAACACCTATTTGCCGCTTAGTCAGCGCATATGAGAGGTTTGTGAGAGGGTGGCGGCGGTGAAATCGCCAGACGTTACCACGAAGAACAATCATTCCCGGATTACGCTTCGCTAATCCGGGCTACAAGTTCGGAATTGTGTGGGATTCGCATCAGAAATAATATCGCCAATCAAACACCAGCCTCATTCCCAGGAACCATACTGTTTGCATGGACGGAACAGCGGCGTCGACCGGCAATCTTGACGTAGCGCCGCGAGGAACATCGGCGCCCGCGAAAAGCTGAACCGTGACCGATGAACTTTGGTTGGTCGAGAAAGCGCGATAGGGACGATATTCCAGTATCGGCAGTTCATATGAGGTGGATTTAAACCGGATGATGCGTCCCTGCCCGCCAGTCTCAACACTTGGAGCAATCAATTCATCATGGTTGATTTCTCCGTAGAAGGTCACGCCGAGTTCGCGGCCCAGCACGAACTGAAAACGACCGATGCGGGTCGCCCACCCGGATTGCCAGCGTAACAGTCCTCCGTTGGCGGCGGTTACGGCGATGTTTTGGTAAGCCTTCTCGTTGATCAGGTACAACGGCGATGTCAGCAATAGATCGCCTGGAAGCAGATAATAGGGCATGCGAAATCGCAGCGCCAAGCCGGAACGGGCCGGGATAGCGGCGCCCAGACTGCCGTCGGTTATCCCGCGCGAGGCGTCGGTGAATCGATTGCTCGAAGGCGAGTCCGTGCGAAGACCGATAGAGGCATAAACAAGTCCGTCACCTGACTCTCCCATGACGCCATCGAGCCCGAAACCCGCGCGAACTGACAGGTCCAGACCGGCAATCACACCGCGTTTCGTCTGCGCCGTGACGAAGCCGCTGTCTATTCCCCTCGCATCGATCAAGCCGGCGAGGCCTATAAACGGTCCGAGTTCGCTACGAAAGCGTGGCATTGCCCCCAGCCCGGGGCCAAGTCCTGGCACTGGCGTGTTGTATAGCGTCGCGGCCAAGAGGTCGCGGTGTTCGGGTTGCACATCGAGCGCGGGATCGCGTTCCGGAAATTTTTCGTTGCGGCAGATATCGAAAGCGTCTGGCTCGGCTGGCGCCGTTGGGGTGTGCGGAATCGCCACATCGGCGCGACCGGATGCCACGTCCAGTAATTGCTCCAGGCTCTGGCGCACGGCGGAAGCGGCTACTTCCGCGTCCTCCGGCCGCATGTGGGCGTCTCCCATTAGTACAATCGACTTGCTGCCGCCTTTCCAGGTAAATACCTCAAGCCCGTTCTGGTTGTAGTAATTATGCGTTCCGTGGCGCTGTGAGGAATTTCCCCAATCGCCGGCGATGTGACCCGCGGCGTACACGTCCTGCAGAAAGTGCAATGCAAATGCTTCATCGGACATGGCTGCGCGAATAAGCGCGCGTCGCTGCGAGGGCGTGAGTTGCTCATTGCGTAATCGACTGGCTTTTTGTAGTGCGCTCAGATGGAGGAAGGTGTAGATGCCTAGCGCATTCAGTTCCGAACCAGCCCTCAGCGTCAGAGCGGCATAGTCTTGCGGGCTCACTGTCGTGCTCGGACGCGCCAGCAGGAAATGTGCATTGTTTGATCCTGCACGGGTTGCGTACTCCGAGTCCGCACTCTGAAATCGAATGTCCGCGATTCGTAAGGCGTTGACTCGCTGCGCCCGGACGGCTTCGCTCACGAGTCGTCGTCGTGTGTCGGATAGCGGATCGGTAATCGCCGCACTTGCTGTCGGCCCTGCGGACACCGGAAGACGCGCCAGATCAACCTTCAATTGCGCGGCCACATCGGCGACGCGCAATATCCAATCCGATGTGCGGGCCGTGTCGAGCATCTCCTGGCTGGAGCACGCGTGGTCGCCGGCAATCGCCGCCAATGCCGCCCAATCCATGCAGGATGGCGTGAGTCCCTGTTTGTTATCGGCGCCCGAGGCGCACAAGCGCTTCTCGTCACCGGCGCGCGTCTCCTGCCAGAGTTGATCGAAAACGACGCGGCGATCGGGCTCCAGTTCCGAAACCGCCTTCAGCGATAGGTCACGATGCTCGGGATATATCCACGCCAGCGCCGCAACGCTCGTACTGGATAGAATCGTCGCCAAGGCCAGCCGGATCAATAGAGCCGTTTTCGACTTTGTGTACGAGGCCGATCTCGCGCCTCCGCGCATCAAAGCGGCCTTGGCCTCGTACACGAAGCTGCAAACCGCTCTAATCAGCGCTACTCCTTGCACGCACAACATTAAAAAGGCCTCCCGAGATAAAAATAAAAATTGTCGTTTCCATCCCGAGCGCGTCCATATCCGAAGTACGCCGGCCCGATCGGGGTGTCCGCGCCGATGAAGATGCTGGCGGATTCGAGCCAATCATCCGGGTTGCCCGGAACCAATGGTTTGCCGACCTTGCCGTACTCGAGCGAGACGCCGCCGTAGGCCCCTTCTAAAAGTGTGCCGCGCAGAATTCGGTGGTAATACATGAGTCGAGCAAACTTCAGGTCTTCTCCGAGCAGCTGTCCCGTGGCGTAGCCGGATTGCTCCAGGAAACCGCCCCACTGGAACAGGTCGTGGCGCGGCAGCGGGTCGGAGCCGATCGTTCCGCCGCCCATCACGGTGAAGTTGAGCGTGTGATTGCCGAACGAATAGGCGGCCTGTGCGTCGGCGTCCCACTTGGTGTAGTTTTGGTCCGCGCCCAGTTTGTCGTTCGAGTCGAACACACGCAGCGAGCCGCGCCAACCCGAACGCGGGAAATGCACGCTGTCGATCTGATCGAGAATTAACCGAAGTCTGAACGCGCCTTGCGAAATATCTGACTCTCCCGGAGAAAGAAATTCCGGGCCGGTATCCAGGCTTGGCTTGAGGGAGCCACCGAGCATCCCGAGTCGCAATTCGCCATACTGGGAGAGTTGGGCGCCGACATCCACGCCCGCGAGGCGAGAAATCATGTCATACCTCGCGATCCGATCGTCGTCCTGATACAGACTTGCGGCGCGGCGCTCGACAATGGCGTGCGGCGCGATAAAGAGCGAGCCCTGGACATTGACGGGCTGGTAGAACTCGGTGGCGAGGTTGCTGGTTCGGCCCACTTGCAGGTCGGTCCGCCACTCGGCGCCAAGCGAGTTGAGCCAAGTCATGCGGTAGCTGGCGAGGACGTTGAAGTACGCATCGCCAGTAAAGTCGGTGGTCAATCCCAGGCCGAAACGCAAGTAGTTCGGTCCCCACGACTTTTCGACCGCATCCACCGTCAGCACTCGTCTGTCGGGTTCCTCAAGGAAGCGGTAGCTTACGTGTTCGAAATCGCCCGTGCCGTAGAGCCGGCGCATGTCTTCGTCGAGAATCTTCTGGTCGATAGGACGTCCGACGAGCGTTTCCATGACTGACTGCGCGGTCCTGGGATTAACGCGCTTCAAGTTTTCGAAGCGGATCTCGTCTATAGGTCTGAGGTCGGGCTTCACGGCGACCGTCTGCCGTTGGCGCAGCGCGGCGTATTGGTCGGCGGGCAGTGAGAGTTGCGCGAGACGATCGGTGACCTTGCGCGCCGCGGCTTCGCCGAGGGGCGTGATTTTCGGCAAGCTGTCGAAGTCTCCGGTCGCGTAGTCGCCGAGTTCCGGAGAGATCAGGATGTCGGTGGGTTTCATCGCGGCAAGCGACCGCTCGACATTTTGTTCGGTCAGGATGCTGAACATCTGCCCGGTGACGCCAAGTATTCCGCTCAACGCCTCTCGCTTCAAGAGCGGCGTGCCGACATTCACCGCGATAATGATATCGGCTCCCATCGCGCGCGCAATCTCCACCGGCAGATTGCTGGTCAGCATGCCATCGACCAGCATCATGCCGCCAAACTCCGCTGGAGCTACCGCGCCGGGCACCGACATGCTGGCGCGCATTACGTTGGCGAGTTCACCATCGCTGAAGATCACGGATTTGCCGGTCACCAGATCGGTCGCCACGGCGCGGAAAGGAATGGGCAGGTCATCGAAATGGTAGTAGCCCTTCGCCTTGGAAAGCTGGCGCAGCACGGTTTCGAGCTGCACGCCGGATACCAGGCCCTTGCCGAAGGAAAATTTTTCACGGCCGACGCCCAGCTCGGGGCCGAAGAAAATTTTGTAGTCATCCTGCTTGCGCCGCATCGCCAACTCTCTGCGCGGAGGAGTTTCCTTAAACAGCAGTTCGGTGGAAATTGTCGCGTTGACTTGCTCCATCTCCGCGATAGACGTGCCCGTGGCGTAGGCCGCGCCGACAAGGGCGCCCATGCTTGTTCCGGCGATGCAATCGATGGGCACGCGGTACTCTTCCAGAACTTTGATCACGCCGACGTGCGCCGCGCCGCGCGCGCCGCCGCCGGATAGCACCAGGCAGATCTTTGGGCGTTTGGCGCCGGTCGCCGGTTGGGGCGATTCCTCGGCATTGGCCGACAGCGCGAAGGCGGAGAGCATAAGGGAAAGTATTACGCCAAGCGCGATTTTCATTTCACATCCTTCATTCATTCGTGATAAATCAGCGCCCCCATATTCACGTCCCGGATGCGTTGCGAAAAATCGCTAGCGTCATCCGCCGCCTGCGCACGGGAATTGATGTGCGCCCGTTGCTGAAGTTCGGAAAAGGATATATCGCCGGCCTCCAGTCTTCCGTGTTCATAGAGATATTCCGGCACGTAGCCGCTCGCCAAGATCTTCCAGCTGAACGGCAAATGCTGCGGGTTGACGCGGCTGCTCAGCCAGATGGTGGTGGTGCAGTTGGTCGTCAGCGTGTTGTAGAACTCGGGGCGTCTCTTCAGCGCGTTGATCTCGCGCATGTATTCCAGAAACACTCGCCGGGCGTTTTCGATAGAACCATGCAACCGGTACACATAAACATCCTCCGGCGGATCGCGGCGATAGTTGGTGCGCAGCCTGATGACATCGCGTTCATCGGCGACTACGTAATAAAGCTCGTATTGACGAAAGAATCCCTTGAGGGTGGAGTAGCCTTCTCCTTTTTCCTTGCGCGTCTCGATGGAGATAGCCAGATGATCGCCGCCAGCGAAGGCGAAGCTCAAAAATACATGCGCAATGGCCGGCCCCATCCAATAGGAAGTGACCAGATCCACGCCTTCCAATTTGTCCAGGTCGAAGCGCTTGTCGTAATAGGCGGGGGTGTAATCGGTTTCGCTACGGTAGTCGAAATTGCGAATGTTGCGCACGGTGACAACGTTGTCTTCGATCGTGGCGTAAGCGAGCCTCGTCACATCCGTTTGCCAGTCGCGGTCGTTGGATGGTTCGATGCCGCGCCACCAGAGGACAAGCACTGTAAACAGCGCCAAGTAACCGGCGAACGCGCGCCAGCGGTAATGGCGCGACGTCAGCGCGATCAATGCAGTCAGCGAGACTGCCGCGAATCCAGCGGCGAGACTGTTGCGCAGGATGAGGTTCTGCGGACCTGAATAGGCGAGGGCGAGCGCTCCCCATGCGCCGCACGCCGCGATCAACAAACCAAGCAGCGCCAGACTTGCAATTCCAGCGATTCGAATCGATAACTTCTTCATCCAGTCCTTCGCCGGCGGACAGGCCGGCGAATCATCACCGCATCATGTATTGCTGGTGCTGCATCATCTGATCCATCATCATCTGCTGCATGCCCATGTATCGATCCATCATGTACTGACGCTGTTTCATCTGCTCCGGGGTGAGCTTCGAATAATAGCCGCCCATGTTCCCCCAACCCATCATCGGTCCCATCATCCGGCCGCCGCCTATCATCGGCCCCATGTGGCCGCCCCCCATCATGCCCGGTCCCCACATGCCATGCATTGCCTGCATGTTGTTGTGCATCGTGGTCCAGTGTTCCTGAAGCAGTTTCTGACGTTCCTGCGGGTCCTGCGTCTGACGAATCTTGTCCATCTGTTCTTGCATCTTCTTCATGTTTTCCTGCGCTTCCTCGATCTTCTTATCAAACTCGGCAACATTGGGCGTGGCTTGTTTTGCAGGGGCGGCCTTATCGGCAGCCGTGGCCGCGTGGCTCAGCGCTGGCGCAACGGCCAGGACGATGGCGAATAAAGTGGCTGTGATGATTCCTTGCTTCATGTTGTCTCCTGTTGCAATTGAAAATACCTTGTTATGCCTTAGGCGCCCTTGAGTCAGTGGTGAGTTCGATAGAATGCTTTAAAGTCCTTCGCGGACAGCGAACGAGAGAAATACCATCCCTGGGCCATTTTGACGCCAGCGTCTTTTAAGGCCATGGCCTGCATGGCCGACTCCACTCCCTCGGCAATGATGTCAAGATGGGCGACGTTCATCAGCATGACGATGCCCTGAACCGCATTCGATATTTCGCCGCCTTCGATTTGCTTGATG
Source organism: Burkholderiales bacterium (assembly GCA_035539675.1). Classification (GTDB taxonomy): domain Bacteria; phylum Pseudomonadota; class Gammaproteobacteria; order Burkholderiales; family DATLHW01; genus DATLHW01. The sequence continues at coordinate 6,549 of DATLHW010000473.1, forward strand.
ACGGACTTGTCGATCTTGATGATGTCCACGCGACATCGCGCCAATACGATGAGATTCGAGCCCTCCACCCCAACATCGTCCAAGGCGACACGCGCACCATAACGTTCCGCGTTGTTAAGCGCATCGATGGCAAGCTTGTCGGGCACGCCGCGTTCCGTCACTTCAATGATCAATTTCGACGCCACGTCCATCAAACCGGACCTCTTTATGACGTATTCCAGGCCGCCTCTGCCCAGGATCTCCGGCGGCACATTGATCGCGATATGAACGCCGTCGCTTGCTTTAAGCCACGCGCCCAACTCCTTCGCCACCCTATCGACGACCCAGTAAGTCACGAGCCCGGAAAGCGGCGTGTTTTCGATGATGGGAATGAAGTCATCCGGTAACACCACTTCGGATGCGCGCCGCCAGCGAATCAACGCCTCGGCGCCGAGACAACAATTGTTATCGAGCGAAATGATAGGTAGATATTCGAGAAAAAATTCCTCGTGATTGAAGCCATTTCTAACGGCTTCAAAATTGATCATTAGGCCGCTCCATCATTCAATACAAAAAGCCATCGCCATACGGCTATGGAATTTCAGTATAGGCGTTGTTGGATGATTCGACGGGCGGCAACGGCTACCACTACGATGCTAAAGCAGCCCAGCAAACATGCTCGTGGCCGGCGATAGTTCACTGCGGGCAAAGCGCACCAGCGTAAACGCGCGCATCCGTGGGGGCGTGGTTGGAATCCGGGCGATCTGTATGGTGATGTCATCGCTGGGCTCCGTGCTGTCTTCCGGTCGCGCGACGTTCATCTTGTCCAGCCGGAACCGTTTGCTCTCGACATAGATATGCTGGCTTGGGTTGGCCAGCACGTCACACACGCAGTTGAGCGCGCGATCAAGCGCTTCCGAGCGGATTCCCAGACTATTAAGGCTCCGCTCGTTTTCCTCGATCTGCGCCTTCAAGCGCCCCGATTCTCCCGATTCGGCCGTAGCGTCGTCGCCGAACAGGGAGCGTATCCCGATGCCCTGGCGCTCCAGCAGTTGCAAGCGCGTTTTAAGCAGCGCCCGTTCCCGCTCGAGCAAATCGCGGCGCGATTTGTCCGCCTCGATTCTGGCAAGTCCTTCGAGCCCCAATTGATCGACGAGTCTCAACACGATCTCCTGCCTTAGATCGGATTCCGTTCGTCCGCAAATCCTGACTTGGTGATCGCTGAAACTCACGGTCGTCTGCACGACGTCGCGGCGTATGGCGTCGCCTTCGAGCGCCACACCCAATGCACGACGCTCGCTCATCGCCATGCCGAGCACCGCATAGGCTTCCGGCGAATCCGTGTTCTGCTCGAAAAACTCGCGCAGATCCGTCGAGCGGCTGAGCGCCGGCGCAATGTCGGTGGGGGCGACGAAAAACGCGTGTATGTAGGGGTCGGCAGACCAAGCGGCCGCGCTGGCTTCCCGCGCTGCAGATGCGGACGCGACAATGTCGCCGACATACTTAAGCGATGTCGCGACCGCGGGTTCAAGACGCGAGCGATAATGCCGCGCCAAGTGCAGGTGCGGACTCAGTTTGACGATGCGCTCCACTGCCTCGTCGACCCGCCGCGCATCCGGTGCGCCGTCGGTGTGGCGGCTGTGTAGTAGCCGACTGAGAAGGCTCATTTGCGATCTCCTTTCTGTTTACGTAGGGCGGAAAACGAGCCCTAAGGTGAAGTTTCGAGCAAGCCGAAGGCGTAGTGGTCAAAGCGACAGCGCCTTCCGCCGCATGCCGATTTGGCAACGAGTATCTCCTTATCCACGACATACGGCGGAAGGCGCTATCGCTTTTAGCTTCAGCCGCTACGCTTAACATTCGCGTCGCTCATGTTAGCCTTCACTGAAACTTCGTTTTCCGCCCTACGCACTCGAATAAGTTCTAATGCTCTGCAATGATGTCCACGCGAATCGTCCGGTTTTTCCAGAAGAGGTTCTGAATTCGCGGTTGCAGGATGCGCAAGGCGTCAGGCGAAGCATCCTTGAAAGTCACCAGTACAACGGGCCGTGAGCCGTCTCCCGGAACATGTTCGATCGCATCGAACGGCGGGAATCCGTACTTGATCAGGAACGCCTTGATGTCCTCGTCGGATGCGCTGTTGTCCACATTGCCTAGCAGTAAGTCAGCCATGATGACCTCTCGTTTTGAACCTACGCTTCGTCTCGTTTACGAGAGGGTGTCGTAAAAGCGTAGCGAGCGGCGTAAGTTCGCGCCGCGCAGTAGCGTTAACGACACTCTCTAAGCCATGATGTTTACACCGCCATCCACATACAACGTCTCTCCCGACAGACGCCGCGCAAATGGCGTGGCGAGAAAAGCGCAGGTAAAGCCCACGTCCATGATATCTACCAGTTCGCCGAGTGGGGCGCGCTGCGCGGCTTCGTTGAGCATCAAATCGAAATCCTTCAGACCGGAAGCCGCGCGGGTCTTGAGCGGTCCTGGAGAAATCGCATGCACGCGAATGCGCTTTGGTCCAAGCTCATACGCAAGATAACGTACGCACGCTTCGAGCGCCGCCTTCACTGGACCCATCACGTTGTAATTCGGGGCGACCTTATTGGCGCCGTGGTAAGTCATGGTGAACATGGAGCCGCCGTCTTTCATCAGCGGCGCCGCCAAGCGCGCCATGCGTACGAAGGAGTGACAGGAAATATCCATCGCCTTGGAAAAGCCCTCCGCCGAACAGTCGAGCAAGCCGCCTTGCAGATCGTCCTTCGGCGCCCAGGCGATCGAGTGGACGAAAATATCCAGCTTTCCCCATTGTTCCGCGATCCTGCCGAAGACCGCATCCACATCCTCCGGCCGCGATACATCGAGCGGCATGAAGATGGGCGCTTCGAGTTCGCGCGCGAGCGGTTCGACATAGGTCTTGGTTTTTTCATTGGCGTAGGTGATCGCCAGATTCGCGCCGAGCTCGCGGAACGCCTTCGCGCAACCGTAAGCGATCGAATGCTCGTTGGCGATGCCGGCGATGAGCGCCTTTGTGTCCTTTAATATCGGACGGGGGATTTCGAGTGTCATGGTGTTTCTCCTTCGTTATGAGCGCGTAGGGCGGAAAAGCGATAGCGCCTTCCGCCGCATGCTGGTTAAGAAATGAACATCGTCTTATCGCGCTAACCTTCGGCGGAAGGCGCTATCGCTTTGGCCGCTGCGCCTTCGGCTTGCTCGAAACTTCGCCTTAGGGCTGGTTTTCCGCCCTACGCGTCTGCGGGAGAGGGAGGAGTTAATCACCTTCAATCTTCATCTGTGGCACATGCTCAGGCACAACGAGCGTCGCCTCCGTAGCGGCGAGTACATCCTGCACCGAAATACCCGGCGCGGTTTCGCGCAGCGTGGCGCGCCCTGTCGCAAACGAGATCACTGCCAGTTCTGTGACGACGGCGTCCACCGGACGCGCGGAAGTCAGCGGCAGCGAGCATTGCTTGACGATCTTGGATTTACCCTTGGCCGTGTGCTGCATGGCGACGATGACGCGCTTGGCGCCGGTAACCAGATCCATTGCGCCGCCCATGCCTGGAACCATCTTGCCGGGAATCATCCAGTTCGCCAGATGGCCGGTTTCATCGATCTGCAAGCCGCCGAGCACGGTGACGTCAAGATGGCCTCCGCGGATCAGTCCAAAGGACATCGCGCTGTCGAACGTCGCGGCGCCGGGAAGCGCGCTGACCGGCTGGCCGGCGGCGTCGGTGAGGTAGCGTTCCGCCATGCCCTCTTCGGGAATGGGACCGGTGCCGATCAATCCGTTCTCCGATTGAAAATAAATGCGCATGCCGGCCGGCACGAAGTTCGCCACCAGCGTCGGAATGCCGACGCCCAGGTTCACCAACATGTCAGCGCGGAGTTCCTGCGCGATGCGTTTAGCGATTACAGTTTGTGCGTCCATCGTTTTCACTCGTGGGCAATGAGAAGCTTGTAGCCCGGATTAGCGAAGCGTAATCCGGGGCCGGTGTTTCTACGAAGAGAGGCTGTCGATGCCCCTCTTTGGAAAAGAGGGGGTAGGGGAGATTTGAGGCGCCGAAAAATCCCCCTCGGTCCCCTTTTTTCAAAGGGGGAGGAAGCATGTGGCGCCACAAAATCTGTTCCGGAACTCACGTTACTCCTATTCAATGCGCAATGATGTAATCGACCAGCACGGCCGGCGTCACCACATGGTCGGGAGAAATCATTCCGACGGGTACGATGTGGGCGACGTCCACGATGATCGTCGTCGCGGCCATTGCGATCACCGGGTTGAAATTGCGCGCCGTCAGCGCGTAGACCAGGTTGCCGAAGTAATCGGACAAAAACGCCTCGATCAACGCAAAGTCGGCGCGTAACGGCGCCTCAAGCAGGTATTGTTTGCCGTCCACCTCCATCTTGATCTTGCCTTCTTCCGCCAGCGTTCCGACGCCGGTAGGCGTTAGAACGCCGCCGAGGCCGTAGCCGGCGGCGCGGATGCGTTCGATCAGCGTGCCCTGCGGCGTGAGTTCGACTTCAATCTCTTTGGCAATCATTTTTTTCTGGGTCTCAGGATTGAGGCCGATATGGCTGACGATCGCCTTCTTCACAACGCCGGCCGTGATGAGCTTGCCGATGCCCTTGCCGGGGGCGGCCGTGTCGTTGGCGATGATGGTGAGATCCCGCTTGCCTTGCCGCGTCAACTCGTCCATCAAGCGCTCCGGCGTACCGACGCCCATGAATCCGCCGATCATGACGCTGGCGCCATTAGGGATCATGGCGACCGCTTTTTCGAGTGCGATGGTTTTCATGATCCGACTCCAAGGCAAGTCCGCGTGTGACGGGCGATCATCAATTCCTCGTTAGTCGGAATCACCCACGCGGAAACTTTGCTCGATTCCGTGCTGATGCGCGGTCCGCCTTTTTGATTGGCGTCTGAATCGAGCTCCACGCCGAGCCACGCGGCATCCCGGCATACGCGTTCGCGTATCACTGGAGCGTGTTCGCCGATGCCGGCGGTGAAGACTAATGCGTCGATGCCCTGCATCGCAGCCGCAAGCGATCCGAGTTCACGTCCGATCCGATAAGTGAAAAGTTCGACGGCGAAGCGTGCGCGCGGGTCGTCGCTTTCGAGCAGCACTCGCATATCGCTCGATATTCCCGATACGCCAAGCAAACCCGACTGCTTGTAGATCATGTTTTCGATGGCGCGCGCGTCCATCTTCAATTCATCCATCAGATAAAGGATCACGCCCGGGTCCACGCTGCCGCATCGCGTGCCCATCGGCAATCCATCGACGGCGGTAAAGCCCATCGTGCTCGCCATGCTCTTGCCGGCCATGATCGCGCACATGCTGGAGCCGTTGCCGAGGTGAGCGACGACCGTGCGGCCGGACGCCGCCGTTGGCGCGAAATTCGGCAGCACGCTGGCGATGTACTCGTATGACAAACCATGAAAGCCGTAACGCCGCACACCGCGTTCGGTGATGGAGGAGGGCAGGGCGAACGCCTGCGCTGTCTCCGGTTGGGCGCGATGAAATGCGGTGTCGAAGCAGGCCACTTGCGGCACGTCCCGCCTTGTTTCGGCGAGGATGCGAATCGGCGCCAGGTTGTGCGGTTGATGCAGTGGCGCAAGCGGTGTCAACTTTTCGAGCTTGCCGATTATTTCAGGCGTCACGCGCGTTGCTTGCGAGAACTCCACGCCGCCATGCACGACGCGGTGGCCGACCGCGATCAGGCGATGGCCTTCGCGGTGACCGCGCAGAAACTCGGCGATGTATTGGATAGCCTGCTGGTGTCCGAACCCGGCGCCTTGGTCCCATTTTTTCTCGCCGATCTGGGCGCCATCGGCATTTGCAACGGTAAAACTCGGCGCCGTGTAAAGCCCTTCGATCTGTCCGCGCAGAAGCAACGAAGGTTCATCGCCGCTCGCATCGAAAGCGCGAAACTTGAGGCTGGACGAACCGGCGTTAAGTACAAGAATGATGTCGGCCATGAGGTCACCCCGCCACTTTGCCGAGGTCGCGGCGCAACTTCGCCATCAGCACCGCGACCGCGCAGGAGGCGAGCCGGGTCGTCACCGAATCGGCGCGGCTGGTCAGGATGACCGGCACGCGGGCGCCCAATACGATGCCGGCCGCATCCGCGCCGGCCAGAAACGAGAGACTTTTGGCAAGCATGTTGCCGGCCTCCAGGTCGGGCGCTAGCAGCACGTTGGCGCGCCCGGCAACCGGCGAGTCGATCTTCTTGATCTTCGCCGCTTCCGGATTGATCGCGTTGTCTAGCGCCAGCGGACCATCGACGACGGCGCCGGTGATCTGATGGCGGTCCACCATCTTGCATAGCGCAGCGGCTTCTATTGTCGATGGCACCTTGGGATTGACGGTTTCCATCGCTGAGAGGATCGCCACGCGCACTTCCTTGAACTGCAATGCATGCCCGAGATCGATGGCGTTTTGCAGAATATCGACCTTGTCTTCCAGCGTTGGCGCAATGTTGACGGCGGCGTCGGTGATGATGAGGGCGTCCTCGTGTCCCGGTACGGCCATCACGAAGCAGTGGCTGACGCGGCGTCCGGTGCGCAGGCCCGATTCGCGCTTGACCACGGCGCCCATCAGTTCGTCGGTGTGCAGACTGCCCTTCATCAACGCTTCCGCCTTGCCCTCGCGCACGAGTTGGACGGCGGCTGTCGCCGCAGCCTCGCTGTAGGGCGCATCGACAATCGGAAAAGCGGCGATATTGATGTTGTTCTCTTTCGCCACGGCTTCGATGCGCTCGCGCGGGCCGCACAGGATCGGCGCGATCAGCTTCATCTCAGCTGCTTCGACTGCGCCTTCAAGCGAGCTTTTGTCGCAAGGATGCACGACGGCAGTCGGCAAGGGCGGCAACGTCTTGCAGTAATCGATCAGGCGTTGATACTTTTCGTGTTTCCGTTCCACTTCCATTTCACTTCCTCGGTAGGGCGGAAAAGCGATAGCGCCTTCCGCCGTATGCTGATTTGCAAACCCGTGGCGCCTTATCGAGCAACATTCGGCGGAAGGCGCTATCGCTTTGGTCGCTGCGCCTTCGGCTTGCTCGAAACTTCGCCTTAGGGCTCGTTTTCCGCGCTACGGCTATTGATGGACATGAAGCATTCGCGGCAATGCTTGCATTTGGATGGATATAATTACCCTTGAATGGGAGGGAGAGCGAAACTTGCATTATGTTTTATCTCCGCCCTACGCCCGCCGAGCCGTCACAAGACGCGGCTCGCGTGCGGGCGGTTCCCCCAATACCGTGCGAATACGTTCGAGCATCGCCAACTGCTCCTCGGTAGGCTTGGCGTTTTGCACGCGTTCGTCCGCCATCAGTTTGTTGAGCAGCGTGAGCAGTTTCTCGCGGTCGGCGGGGTTGGCAAGCAGGGCAGGGAGGGTGAGCAGCGCCTGCTCCGGTTCGTAGCGCGCGATGATTTCCTGCTCGCCTCGAATGCGGCGCAACTGGTCGCGCGGAATCTCGGGAAGATATTCGGCGTAGACCTCCGCCAGTTCGCGCCGCCCCGCCAGCCGGGACAACTCCAAAGGTTCGCCTTTGCGCATGAGCATGAAGGCCGCGCGCGCGAACGCTTCGGTATAGCCGCCTTCCGCGATCGAGGCCACCGCTTCTTTGACGAACGGCAGTTCGCGCGGATCAATGGTCATCTGCAACGCTTGCTCTTCGGCCTCACGTTTATCGGCCATATAAAGAGAAAACATATTGGCGTAGATGGAGAAGAAAGCCGTTTCGCTCAACGCGTCGCGCATCCCGCGATAAAAGTCGAGCGATGCGCTGATCAACTCGGAACCGATTTTCTCTGCCTGACGCAAGGGGTGGTCGGCCCCCATCGCCTTACGGTTCGCCCGGACGATTTGCGCCGCGGGGGCGACCCACGCCAGCCACGGGTTGAGGCTTGAGGTCGCCCAGTGCTGCATTCTCAACGGGTGGAACGTGCGCAACAGCTGGGCGCTGGTTTCGTTCGACATTGCCTGCACCAACGGTTGCGCGAATAGCTCATAGCCCTTCTGAATGAAATCCGATACCTCGGCGACCGCTTCGAATGGCTTTTCATCGGTGCGCTGGAAGCGATTGAAATGGGCGACGATGTCTTCAAGCCGATGTTCGCGGAACTCGACGTCGTACTCGACCTTCCCGCCTTCGCCCTTGCGGTCGTTGATCGCCATGCCGTACAGCCCCGGCGGCAGCGCTTCGATCTCCTTCAGCACGGAGACGATCTGCGCATGCTCCTTTTTCGCCACCTTACCGGAAACGAAAATGCCGAGATGTCCGATGTCTTTATGCATCAACCCGACGATGACTTGGCCGCGCACCTTGATTTCCTCGGTGCTGCCGTACAGGTCGCCTACCCAATTGAACGCCTGCTGCGGCGGCGTGATGTTGTCGCCCATCGAGGCGAACAGGATGATCGGCGATTTGATGTCGCGCAGGTCGAGGGACTTGCCGCCCGCCATCTTGACGCCGCCGGACCAGAGCTTGTTGCCGACGAAGAGATTGCGCGTGATGAATTCGATCTCTTCGCGGTTCATCAGGTAGTAACCGCCCCACCAACGCTCGAATTCGAGAAAGCGCGGCGGCTCGGTGTCGGCGTTTGCATAGAGGTTGTAATACTTGTCCCAGAGGCTATTGGCGGGATTGAGATCCTCGAAATTTTTCACCAGCCAAGCGCCGTCGAACTTGCCATTGCCGAGATCGGAGGTGAACGACGCCAACCATGTCCCCCCCAGAAGGCCGCCGGCATAGCGCATCGGGTTGTCGCCTTCGCCTTCGCTCCACGCGCCGCCCCAGTAGGACATCGGCGCGCCGTTGATGACGATCGGCCCCGTTTCGTCGGGGCCGGACGCGGCCAGCATCATCGCCGCCCAGCCGCCCTGGCAGTTGCCGATGAGCGCCGGCTTGGGACTCTTCGGATGCAACTCCCGCACTTTTTTCACGAACTGCTGTTCCGCCGCGCACACGTCGACCATCGTCTGGCCCGGCTCGGGATCGCGGTAGAAGATGACGAAATACACCGGATGGCCGGCGCGCATCGCCACGCCGACCTGCGAATCGTCCTTGAAGCCACCGATGCCGGGGCCATGTCCGGCGCGTGGATCGATGATGATATAGGGGCGTCTCTCGGGATCGATCTTCACGCCTTCGGGTGGTTTGATCTTCAACATCGCGTAGTTGACCGGGCGTTCGAACTTCCTGCCGTCGAGGACAACGTCATAGTCGAAGTGCAACGCCGGCTGAAGACCGTGCATCGCGCTCTCGACGAAGTCGTCGCCGCGCTTGATCATCGTGTCCCAGAACAGGATGGAGCGTTGCGTCGCATCGATCACGTAGTGCAAGCCGCTCCAAGGATCCGACGAGGCCAAAAGCTTTAACAGCGGGCCGCTGCTCTCTACCGCCGCCTGCGCCCTCTGGTTGAAATGCTCCTGGGCGATTTTCGTGCGTTTCTCAAGGATCCGCGCAATCTTGACGGTGATGTCATGACTGCGCGCCAGCTTCGTTCCTGCGTCCATAGTGAAGACCTCGAAATCGGAAGAATTGGAAAAGCCAAAACAGATCCATAGGCAATAAGCGGTCTTGGCGCATCAATGCAATATCAATACGTATCCAAGTTCACGCCGCCAAGCCGCTGGAAAACGAATGCCTGCTAATTTGTTCCTGATTTCGCATCAGGACAATTGGACCAAGGTCTAATTGCCCGGAGGCGCCATCGCTTGGCAACCTCTCTCATGTTCCCTCCCCTTCAGGGCAAAGGTATCTACTACTGCACGTAGTCACGAATGCTCCCTCTCCCTTGAGGGGAGAGGGCTGGGGAGAGGGTGAACGCGGTGTTAATTTGAACCATCACCCTCTCCCCAGCCCCTCTCCCCTCAAGGGAGAGGGGCTCCTGCGCGTCGTCTTAGGGAATAAAAAGGAACAAAATAAATGAAACTCTCCTACATGAAACTATTTACTTCTATCGCCTTGCTCGCGTTCCTAACCGCCTGCGCCGTCGGCCCCGACTACGTTCGTCCCGACGTCGAAACCCCCGCCGCATTCAAAGAACTCGAAGGCTGGAAACAAGCCGAACCAAAAGACCTGAACGCTCGCGGCGAATGGTGGTCGATTTACAACGACCCGACCCTTAACGAATTGGCCGAACAAGTCAGTCTTTCCAATCAGAACTTGATCGAAGCCGAAGCCCGCTTCCGCCAAGCCCAAGCGCTGGTCCGCTCAACTCGATCCGAATTCTTCCCCACCATTTCCGGCGACGTCTCCGAAACACGCTCCCGTTCCTCGTCATCCTCCGCATCGTCACGCGGCCAGACCACCAATCGCTCGCTCTCCTTAAACGCCAGCTGGGAGCTCGACGTATGGGGCCGCATTCGCCGCGCAGTCGAGGCGGACGAAGCCAGTGCGCAAGCCAGCGCCGCCGATCTCCAAGCCGCGCGGCTTTCCATTCAAGCGGAACTGGCGCAGAACTATTTTCGAATACGCGCATTGGATACGCAGAAGCAACTTTTCGATCAAACAGTGACTGCCTTCGAGCGATCCTTGCAG
>DATLHW010000474.1:0-2519 GCA_035539675.1 Burkholderiales bacterium
GACCTCGCCTTCAACCATCGCCGAGAGCCCCGTCGCCGTCGTCGCGCCAAACGTGCTCAACAAATAGTCCGTGTACAATTCCATGTCTGCTTTTTTCATCTCCTTAGCCTAGCAGACGCCCGGCTGCGTAAGATCAGTTAAGAAACATCCTCCCGCCGCAAACACGCATGCCGCACTTCCGCCCGAATTCGCATAGCGTCCCAATCCTTCGATAGATACTTGTGAATGCCCGCCTCATTCACGGCGTTGGTCACGTTGACCGCGTCCGTCACGCCGCTCAACGCGATCCTGATCGCGTTTGGATACAGTTTGCGTACGCTGGCCAGGAACTTCACCCCCGTCATTCCCGGCATATGATGGTCGCTGATGACAATGCCAACGGAGTGTTGAGCAAGCACGTCGAACGCCGCCTTGGGGCTATCCGCCTCGAAAAATTGATATCCCGCTGGCGCCAGCGCATGCTGCAGGAGTTCGCGGTCATCCTGGTTGTCATCAACAAGAAGCACCGATTGCACATCCGCCTGATCGCTAGGCGCGAGCATTTGCAGCTGGCGTCCTTCGAGCAGCATTCTTGTGCATTCCTCGGCGCCTAGCGGCTTAGCGAAGTAGAACCCTTGGATTTCGTCGCAACCATGCGATTGGAGAAATCCCAATTGCGCCATGTTTTCCACTCCCTCCGCAATGACCTTGAGACCAAGACTATGGGCCAGGCTGATGATGGCAAGCGCAATCTCCGCGTCTTCGGGATCAGTAGTGGAATCCCGAATAAACGCCTGATCGATTTTTAAATGGTCGAGGGGAAATCGTTTGAGATAAGCAAGGCTCGAATGCCCCGTACCGAAGTCGTCAACGGAAATACGCACGCCCATGGCTTTCAACGTCGACAACGTGCGCACGACTTCGTCGACGTCTCGCATCAACAGCGACTCCGTCAGCTCAAGCTGAATATAAGCGGGATCTGTTGCGGTCTCATCAAGCAACCGGGCGACGACATCGGCGAAGTCCTTTTGCTGGAACTGTCGGGCGGACACGTTGACTGATATGGGTTGCGGCGTAATGCCCTGACGCCGCCAAGACTCGATCTGTTCGCAAGCTGTGCGCAACACCCACTCGCCGACGGGCGCGATGAGGCCGGTACTCTCCAACAAAGGAATAAACTCGGCGGGGGCCATCAATCCGAGTTCTGGATGGCGCCAGCGGAGCAACGCTTCAAATCCGCAGATCGCGCCGCCCGCGAGTTCGGCCTTCGGCTGGTAATGCAACACGAACTCCTGGTTCTCGAGCGCATTTCTTAGCTGGTTTTCCATCTGAATTCTTTGCAACGCGCGCTCGTTCATTTCCAACGCATAGAACTGATAGCCGTTACGCCCACCCGCCTTCACGCAGTACATCGCGGTATCGGCATTCTTCAACAACATATCGGCATCGTCGCCATCGCTTGGGTGAATGGCGATGCCGACGCTCGCGGCGATATGCACGCGGTGCCCCTCAACGTCGAATGGCGCCATCAATTCGGCAATCACCTTTTGCGCGATAGCGTCAGCATCCTCCGCTCTAACCAAATTCGGCAAAACCACAGCGAACTCATCGCCACCCAAGCGTCCGACGATATCGTTGTTGCGAAGACACTGCTTGAGGCGTGCGGAGACTTGAATCAGCAATAAGTCGCCCATACTGTGCCCCAAGGTGTCGTTCACATCCTTGAAACGATCCAGATCCACGAACATGCAACCGATCAATCCTCCTGTTGAGCGAGACACACTCAGCATTTGAACCAAACGATCGTACAACATGTGCCGATTAGGCAAGCCGGTAAGGGTATCGAATTGGGCAAGGTAGGAAAGTCTTTGTTCGGCGCGATTACGTTCAATCGCTGGGGCGAGAATGTTGGCCACGCTTTGCACAAAGCCGATTTCATCCTCGGTAAAACGATGAGGCGTCGCCGTAAAGACGCCGATAGTTCCGAATATCCCCTGCATCTCGAATACCGGCGCCATCAGGCCACTCACCGGTGATAAAGGATTGTTTGGCGCAGCGTCAGCGGCTTCAATCATGAGGGGTTCGCCGCTGGTCAGCACCTGATGAAGATCGCTTCCCGGCAGAATCTGAACTGCCCCCTGCTCCACGCAATACGGTATGACGCCAACCGCTGCTCTGACTGTCACTCCTTGCTTGTCGGCATGGGCCTCCAGCACATGGCAAGCGTCAGCGTGGAGCGTCGTGGCGATTAGCTGCACAGCTTCGTTAAAAACAGCGGTGAGGTCCGTATTCGCGAGCGTCCTCTGACCGAATGCAGCCACCAACTCCCGCTGCTTCAGATAGTCTTGAATCACCCGTTCCGCCGCAAGACGATCGCGGATATCCCTCATGATGACAACGACAAGCCAGGCGTCTCCCGAACGCTGGGCGCGACGAGATACTTCCACTGGTATCAGACTGCCGTCCTTCCGGCGACATTCGCCAATCGCCATTCTGACTTCGCCGCTTTCGATCAGATCGTCGTAGTCCCGCTTAAGTCC
>DATLHW010000475.1:0-3552 GCA_035539675.1 Burkholderiales bacterium
GTTCCCAAAACCGAACTTAGATCGAAGACGAAAAAATTGTGGGTGTCAGTATAAAACGGCGGCCCATTCCGCAGATCGCCTGTAATGTAGTTTGTATTAAGCGAATTATGAAAACCGCTGTCGCTGTACGCCCCTCTATCGATAGCGTCCAGAACCAACGCATGGCTGGCGAAGCTTATGGACGAAAGTATTCCAGCGGATAACAACGCTTTTAATTTGAATTTGAACTTCATTGTTTAAGTACCCTTACGAATTGATTGTTATGGAGTGGGGATGTTAAAAACAGTGAAAACCCGTGTCATTGTGATGTCGTACAGACAATGGGCGACGGAACTGCGGCGTCATTCTACATAATTATTTTTTGGCTTCTTGCTTTCTTTAGTTTTGTGTGGGGAGTCAGTTCTATATGGATTGTGTAATCCACCACGTAAGTCGTTGATGGCTTCCCCGCCGAAGGCGTCAACCTCGATGGCAAGGTCGACGCATCCGACGCCGGCTTCGCGCAAATGCATAGGTATGCGACTTGAATCAGGGCGGTTTCAGCCGAGCAAGCTCGCTCCTACCACGACGATTCCCCAGTCTTTGCGTGCAAAGAAGTCCACCACGTTGGCGGCGAAGCCGCCTTTTAGATAGAATCCAAACCTTATTCCCCGTCACAAATTCCCCGTAAGGAGAGATTCATGGAACACGTACTGCCTCCGCTGCCGTACGCGATGGACGCGTTGCAGCCGCACATCTCGAAAGAAACGTTGGAGTATCACTATGGCAAGCATCATCAGACCTATGTGACCAATCTGAACAACCTGATCAAAGGCACTGAATTCGAAAATCTGTCGCTGGAAGAAATCGTGAAGAAATCTTCCGGAGGGATTTTCAACAACGCCGCGCAGATTTGGAATCACACTTTTTATTGGCATTCCCTGTCGCCCAAAGGCGGCGGCGCTCCGAGTGGCGCGCTGGCGGAAGCCATTAACAAGAAGTGGGGTTCCTTTGACGAGTTTAAAAAAGTTTTCACGCAGACTTCCGTGGGGACTTTCGGTTCCGGCTGGGGCTGGCTCGTGAAGAAGGCCGATGGTTCACTGGATATCGTGAGCACGGGCAACGCCGCTACGCCGTTGACGACTGACGCTAAGCCGCTGCTTACCTGCGACGTTTGGGAGCATGCTTACTACATCGATTACCGCAATGCGCGGCCAAAGTATGTGGAAGCGTTTTGGAGTTTGGTGAACTGGGAATTTGTTGCGAAGAACTTCGCCTGATTTTCTGTTTGCTACTTAGTAAAAAAGGCCTTCTGCGGAAGGCCTTTTTTCATGGCGTAGGAGCGAGCTTGCTCGCGAATGTTAGCGGGGCCTCGGATGCATTCGCGAGCAAGCTCGCTCCTACAGTCGTTATCTCAAAATTTCGTGATCCGTGTTATTTGGGCAGCCTCTTCACCTTATCTCCCGCCTTAACGCCATGTTGTGAAAACCACCCACCGTTCATTTCCAGCGCGTACTTCGCTATGCCGACAGAGGAGTGGGGAGTATCGTCGAAGGGGACCATCTCGGAAATGTTGAGGATAACGCCGCGCTCATCTATGAACGCGACGGCAAGCGGGAGGGGGGTATTTCTCATCCACATGGACTGAATCTCGGGGCGTTCGAAAACGAACAACATGCCTTGATTATCGTCGAGTTGCTTACGACCCATGAGTCCTTTCATCCGGGCTTCGGACGTGTTCGCCACTTCCGCTTGCACCAAGCGCATGCCGATCTGAAGCTGAATTTCGGGTAGTGCGGCGCGAACAGGCGTCAGGTAAAAAATGCTCAGGATTGCTAATAACCATATTCGAAGATGTTGTTGGTGCATATGTATGAAAGCCGATTGATGATTACTGGGAAATAGACTTTTTTCGAAACCTACTGCGCAGCCCTATATCAAGCCTGCGATGCTCAACGTACTACTCGTACGCCTGCGCTTCTCGGTTTGATCTCGGGCCGCTCGCTACGGTTTCGAAAGAAGTCTAATGAAATTGAAGGTAACCATGTTTATAACCCATTGCCCATCGCAGTTCACTAGAATAAGGAAATTTTACCGAGATCTCTCTATGCTCCGCCTTACCGCGTTATTTCTAATAATCGCCACATTCTCGTTCGCCGGCTGCGAATCCTTATCTAAAACGCAACCATTGCCAGAGCCGACAAAGCCTATGGTAACGGCGCCGGTGGAGCCTCCCAAGCCTGCGATAAAAGCGCCCCCCAAAATTGCTCTGGCGCTAGGCGGCGGCGCGGCGCGTGGTTTTTCTCATATTGGTGTGATCAAGGCGCTGGAGGCTCAAGGTATTCATCCGGACATTGTCGTCGGGACCAGTGCGGGAAGCGTGGTCGGCGCGCTTTATGCCGGTGGATTTAACGGCTTTGAATTGCAGAAGCTGGCGATCCAGTTGGATGAGACCTCTATTAGCGATTGGTCATTGCCGGACAGGGGCTTTTTCAAAGGGGAGGGTTTGCAGAATTTTATTAATCGCACGCTTTCCAATCGGCCCATTGAAAAGCTGAAGAGACCGTTCGCGGCGATTGCGACGGAGTTGCAGACGGGTGAGATGGTGGCGTTTCGGCGCGGCGATACGGGAATCGCGGTGCGCGCGTCGGCCAGCGTCCCGGGCGTATTCCAGCCGGTCTCGATAAACGGTCGCGACTACGTGGATGGCGGACTTACCAGCCCGGTGCCGGTGAAGACCGCGCGTTCGATGGGCGCTGATATTGTTATCGCCGTGGATATTTCGGCGCGGCCGAAATTGGGCAAAACGGTTGGTTCGTTGGATATGCTGCTGCAGACGTTTAGCATCATGGGGCAATCAATCGCCACTTATGAGCTTGCGGGCGCTGACATAGTGCTGCGCCCTGATAACGGACCCATGGCGGCTGGAGATTTTCAGTCGCGTCATTTGGCGATTCTGGAAGGCGAGCGGGAAGTGTTGGAGAAGCTGCCGCGGATTCGGGAGAAGATCGCGCAGTTTATGGCGCGGTAGGTGTGGCGGAAATGGCTTTCTCTAAAGCAACCTCTAACCTCATCCTCACACCAACCCGTCCCCTTGGAAGATATTGGTCACAAGTCCACCGCCCCTCTCTCCTCAAGGGAGAGGGGGTATCCGTGGTCATTTGCGGACTTGTATGGATCCAATACCCTGAAGGGGAGGGAGTTCAGTTGGACTAAGCCGCCTCCGCCGATGCTGGTCGCATTTGCTTTTGATAGAGGAACTCCAGAACCGCCGACCGTAGCTCATGGTAATGCGGGTCATGAGCAAGCTTCAGCCGTTCGCGCGGTTTGGGTAGATCCACGGTCAGGATTTCACCAATCGTGGCTGCTGGACCATTGGTGAGCATCACGATACGGTCGGAGAGCAGTACGGCCTCGTCGACGTCATGGGTGACCATGATGACGGTGCTTTGCGTCTCGGCCATGATCGCCATGAGCTCATCCTGAAGGTGGGCGCGAGTTAACGCGTCCAGTGCTCCAAATGGTTCGTCCAAAAGCAGGATATTCGGCTCCATGGAAAGCGCTCGTGCGATA
>DATLHW010000476.1:0-6778 GCA_035539675.1 Burkholderiales bacterium
GAATCCGCTCTGCCTCATTAGCGAATAACTCCAGAGCATCTGACGTGATAAGTTCGTGGTTCATTTGTGAGAAGTAAGTCAACAAATGATCCAGTGCTCTAGCGCAGGTTGTCTCAGCGGATAAGTTAGCTAAGACCTCCACTAGCACGATAAGATCATTCGGTGCGACCCTCGCCAGATCCTTGAATGCATAATCAGCAAATTGTCCCGCAATCGTCACGCAGGCAGCGCGGCAATCGGCTGACTTGTCAGATCTCCTGGCAATAAGACGCATAAAGAGCGACATGTCTGAAGTTTGTTCCGCTAAGGAGCTTTTTGCGCCGGATACCTCAGAAAGTGCGGAGGCGGACGCCTTTTTTCGACTTATGTCCACATAACGTTTCGCTGCGGCATCCAAGACTGCCAAACCACGCCGGTTAATAGCTATCCGCTCTTCATTCGAAACACCGTCGCGCACTTGTTCGTTGTTCATAACTAATACGTACATAAACAACTGACCGCTATCTAAATGAGGCATGGCTGCGAGTAAGCAGTCTAGGAAATGCTTTCCGGCGTCGTTATATAGGTTGTAGCTTTCTGGCAGCGCGCGATATGCAGATTCCAGTGCTTCTTCCTTTAGTCTCTTTTCTATTTTTCGGCGGTTGGCCGCTTCGAAATATTCCTTGATTGCATCCGAAGCGCTGTGTCGAAATGGTGTTGCGTGGAGGCTCGTAAAGCACTCGTCCAACTCCGCTATCTGCTCCTGCGTAATACCCTCCACATCTTCATCGCTCAAATCATTAAATTCAGTAGCAATCGCATAGGCGAGGTCATGAAGATTTTTGTCGGTGTCCGGAAGCGGCTTCACCTTTGCAAGAATCTGGGCTCCTTTGACAATCTCGTCCTCTGGAGATAAATCTGGAGACGAAATCAGTTTGTGATCCATGCAGTACCTTGCATATAGGGACCGTGTTTTCTCTGCCGTTCCCGATAAATCCGCCGATTCCACGTGAGCGATCATTTCCTTATCGGCTTTTCCGCAAGCGTGGTCATTCCCGAATCGGTAAAGCAACCCACTTACAGGAAAAAAACATACAAGCTCATCACCTTTCAACTGTTTGATCGTCTCTGGGTTGCATAGGCTAGCAATCCAGCCCGCGGCCGATTTCAAATTCGGATCCTGGTCAGACAGCGGTGTTAATCCTGCGGCGAGAGTAGAAACAGTTTTCAATCCTTCAACGGAATCCTTGCCTTCCTTGGGGCTATTAACAATAAGTTTCGCTGCTCTCGATAAGGTTTCCGGCAAAATTCCTTTATTTTCCAGCACAGCAGGATTACGCCAAAGCGCCGTAACAATGGCTGAAAAGGCCATCTCGCAATTCTTGTCTTCCTCAACATACGGATGGCAACATTCCGCCAGCTTAAAAACATTGGCATGCGCTTCCGTACTCAATGACGTTAACTCTTCTAGCTTGAAGTCTTGGACGATCAGAGACGTCCGCCCTCGTCGATCATCATGACTATCCTGCTCAACGGCGGATATCGTCGCGTAATTCGTTAACATCCGAAGTTTCTGCTCCGGCGCAATGTGAGGAAGTGCGAGATAACGACGCCCCACTTCACTGAAGTTGGCCATGGCGCTCGTCATCACGCTCGACCAATCGGCAGGAGACACTGCCGCCGGAGTTATGTCTGAAGAAATATGTTCTAGGAAGTCGGCGATGGCGCCCGCTTGTACATCCATTGATCCGAGATTCGAGGCAACTGCTGGAATGACGTCTGATAAAAGATGATCTAAGGCGCCATCGCGAAAAGCGACATTGGGCGACAAACGTTCAAAACTACGAGTAAGGGAGAACAGCGCCGGCGCCGCTCCTGCTGTTATTCGATCCGCCGGAATCCGTCGAATAACCTTGCCAATTTCATCCAATGCCGCGACACACTTGCCATATTCTTGAAACTGGCTACAGATATCGGCGAATTCGGCAACGTGATTTAGATCCTCAACAACAAATCCTTTCACGTGAATAGTGATGCTAAATATGTGAGAGAGGTCCTCCAGCGCCTTTTTTCCGATTTCATTGTCCTTGGCAATTTTGCTAACTGCTTTGGCGAACTCTACAAATTTCTTGATTCCAATTGGAAACTGAAATATTGGCAGGTTCGGATCGTCATAAATGGATGGATGCATGCAATCCGAATAATATTTTGCGAAGCAGGCAATGTCCTGATCGCTTTGAAGTGCGCCGACAATCGATGAGTCAATTACATGCTGCACAATTCGATCCGCCGCTTGATCACACATTGGATCATCGGGGGCCTGGTGAATCGCCCGCGCCAAATTAAAAAAATGGCCGAGATCGTCACCAGATAACAATTCAAATGTCTCCGATTTACACTGCTCCGCAATTCTGCTGCGAACTTGTGTGAAGCCCTCATGTTCGGCGAGCGTCAATCCCTTCCAAAAAATAATGGAATTCTGTAAGCGTGACACTGCGGCCAATCCATGATCTCCATCAACGCCATCAGTGAGATTTTTGAACCGGTCTGCTAGTGCATTGAGATGATTCAGGCTATCCGCATCAAGGTCTTTTGGAATACTTTCACGATTCAATGCTTTTGAAATGGCCGGACAGATTTGGTCAAATATGTCTCGGCCACGCCCACTTTCCTGTCCGCGCAAGCTAAATTGATCAAGCTTGCCGAGAAAAATAGACAACGTGGCGAGTTTGTTTGCAAGCGTGAGCGAACTGTCGAAAAATATCTCGTCTAGAATATGATCTCTAATTGCCTGCTTCTGCCGAAGATCGATTTCCCGCTCGACCTCTTCGTCGATTTGGTGAGGCTTCTTCTCTCCCTGCTGTTCATTCTTCTTTGGCCAGAGTTCACGAATCTCACCTACAAATGCAATACGCGCTTCCCAGAACGATTTCTCCGCTGCTTCTTCCTGCAATAAGGATATGAATTTCTTCTGTCCACGTTCATAAGCCGCGTACAGATTATTTTTCCCCTCATCAATCTCATATTTCTCCGACCGCAATATGGCGGCAATAATGTCTGGTTGTTTGTTGTTAGGCATATTGATTACCTTTCATTAAATATGTCGACTGCTCGCGTTCTTGCTCCCAACATTGTGGAGAAGCCTCATCCTTGTCTTTAGGTTTATCGTTTTATTTCGAGCTCATACCGGCTCCAATTGAAATGCGACTTTTAAGTCCTCATCTCCTTTTGCGGTAATTTCTTCGGCCTCGCTCTGTCGTTTTTATAAGCTCGCCTACAAGTGTCGTTCGGATGACTCTGCGCCTACCGTTGTCAGCGCTCTAACAAGGAAGCGTCGACAAAGCAGATGCCTCATGATTGCGTAATGATTTGATGGTGGCTTGAGAAATGTGGTCAACAGTCGCTTCCTTTAAAAAGGAGGCCTGAGCAAGTGCGTTAAAGCAAAAAAGATCCCAGTCAGTGGACATTAACTTTGATTGCGCAAGAACAGCGTGGGAAAGTTCACGGCTCGAGTTAATCGCCGTTTCCCGACTTTTGTTCAATTGATCCCTTCGCGAGGTAGCCATCGCAAGAGTGACCGTCAGGATTTGTATCGGAGGCGGTAACGCCGATTGAGATAAGATCTCCGACGCTAAATCGCTGCGAGGTGGTTTCATTAATTCGGTTTTCTGCTGCTGCAACATAGTTAGGCGCTTTCCTAACGGAGCCACAAAGCCTTCCTCTATATCGAGCCCATGCTCAGACGGTTCTCCCATCTGCACGTTTTGATCTTAGCTATTTATTTTTTTAATTCTCCAAAAGGAGGATCTTTATTGTTTTACGCCTCGACCAGAGACCAATGCTACGTTACGGTTAGTCATGTACTGAGCAGAGATAAACTAAGCAACAAAAATGCCAGTGCGGAAGGAGCTGTCGGAATGGTTGTTTTCGCAAGGATTTTCAAGAGCGGACAGTTGCTTTGTCAGGCTTACATTACGAAACTGAGAAATCAGAATGACCGACTGTTGCAAAATCGAAAAACTTTAATGGGAATGACTGCTTATTTTAGAGAGAACTGTGTGGTCAAGAAACCGATTCAGGAGTTGCCTACCTGTGTCGCGCTTTCTCACAATGGTCTAAGCCTACTGCTTGTCTTGTGCGGTGGCGCGGGCGCGGAGTAAACCCGCCACCACGTTCGCGCCACTCAGCCACATGCTCAGGATGGGATTCTTCTTGAGCCAAGGATTTTTCACACGGCTCTTGCCTTACGTTAACAAGGCAATGAGGATAATGATGGGAATCGGAACGCCTAGAAATAATAAAAGTAGTGAGCGCATCGCTAACTCCTCAGTGAAGGGGTGTTAAATGTTTCGTTAGTCAGGTTATCGCGTTGCTTGCCTCCGTATGTCGCTGCAAGGCTAGCAAAGAAGGCCCCTGCCAGCAGGGCGATAAACATCCAAAGCGCTACGTGCGCAGCAGCTTTCCGCGCGTTATCGGCGGCTTGCTTTGCGGCAACCTTGGTCTCGGCAATCGTCGTGCTGGCCCGATTGTAGATGTCGCTAACCCGCTTCTCCGCTTCGGCTTGAGGCAGCCCGGTTCTTTTTGCAACGATTGTAGCGATATATTGCTGGTCCTCTAACGTTAGCTTATTGGACGCCAAGCTCGTTGCAAAAATGTTGGCCACTTCAGTTCGCGTCGAGCCATCAAGCACATCGACTGGCGGTTGTTCAGCACGAAACAACGAATCAACGTAATAACTAGCTGGATTGGTCGTGCTACCAGACGCCTGCACAGCGCTAACGCCAGCCGCCGTTGCGGCGCCAGAGGTGACGGCGGCGCCAACTTTAATCCCACTGTCCAACACCGTCGTGATTGCAGAGGTGAGAACGGCCAAAGTTGCTATCGAAGCAACGGCCCAGGTGAGCAAGCCATGTGCGGTGTCTCGAAAATACACTTCGTCAGTATGAACGCTTACCCACTTTACTCTTAAGCGCCCGGCTAAGTAGCCGCCGAGGGCGGATGCGAGGATTTGCGTAAACGCCACCCATGCGATGGTCGATGCGCCAATTGTCTCAGCGGATACGCCGCTATTTGACCAAGGCGATACGCTTGATAATCCGAGACCAAATCCGAGGACGAGTAATATAAAAGACAGCGAAGCGGCCGCAAATGCGCCGGCGACAATAGCTCCCCAGGAAACGCCTGAAGTGCTGCTATCAGGAGCCCGTAGAGAACGTTGATCTACGATGTTTTCAGGTAGGGGAAATGTGGCTGACATAAAAGTACTCCTTCACGGTTATGTCACGAGTTTTCGTTCGCAGCTCGTTATACGTTGAAATAAATTGATGACCGCTTGCTGGCGCATTCAAAGCGCTTACTAAGTCTTCGGCTATTTGCCTGCGGTTAGTGGGCGGCTTCCAGTTCTTCCTGAAGCTCTTTCTTGCGTCGTAACATTTCTTCGCCAAGCGCTCGCAAATCCACTTTCGCCTTTTTCGCTTTAGGAAACATCTCGTCTTGCTCTTCCTTCACGTGATGGTCGATATTTTCGCCAAGCACGGTGACCTTGGCGTCATAGAGGGCATCGCCCGGACTCATCGATTCCAGTTGTGCGATAAGGTTTTTAACACCGCTATGCTCTACCACCGCCTCATCGATCAAACCATCGTCATGTATTGCAGATCGCACGGCCGGATAAAAAATCTCCTCCTCGAGTTGCGCATGAATCGTGAGTTCTCGACACACTTGCTCGACGATTGCAGCCTTATCCTTGGAGCTGCCTTTTTCTTTCAGCTTCTCAAAATCCTTAAATACCTTTTGCACAGCTTTATGGTCGGCGATGAGTAGTTCAACTGCATCAGGTGATGAATGAGTCGCCCGAGATTTCGCTTTCTTGTCCATATTGACTCCAGTAAGAAATTAAATATTTCTAAAACATAAATTCGGTTACGAAGCGAACCAAAGCAAGAGCCAAGCCATATGCTTTGTTTTTGATATCAAGACAGCGTGCTTAGGGCGAAGAAGTGCTTTATTTTGGGTATGGCGAATGTTTAAAAGGGGGAGCCAAGAGGTCGTGTTGGGTGGGGCGAATCGGCAATAATTACAAAAACTTTGTCAACGTTTAGTGCGGCGTCAATTTGAATCATCCTCCTCCACCCTCAAGGTCATTGGTATCTACACAATTCCGCCGTTAAGCCCCTCTCCCTTGAGGGGAGAGGGGTTGGGGAGAGGGAGTATTCGTGACTACGCGAACTTGTGTAGATACCGATGCCTCAAAGGAGAGGGACTTTATACGGGGATTTGTGTCGATAACGATGCCTTCAAGGGATGCGCTTTATCAGTCGCGACTCGGATTACCTATTAGCGTTCCCTCCGCCACATCAACAAATAAACCACCGGCATCACCAACATCGACATCAACGGCGCTGTCACCATGCCGCCTACCATCGGCGCGGCGATTCGCTGCATTACTTCCGATCCCGTCCCTGCGCCATACATGATGGGTAGCAAGCCCGCGACGATCACTGCGACCGTCATCGCTTTCGGTCGAACGCGTAGAACCGCCCCTTCACGAATCGCGTTCATCAAATCCTCGTTCGTGGTCCTACCCTCCTCCACTCGCGCATGCCACGCGTTTTTCAAATACAGCAACATAATCACGCCGAACTCCGCGGACACGCCGGCCAGCGCAATAAAGCCAACGCCACTGGCGACTGACACGTTGTGGCCAAGCAGCCACAACAGCCAGACGCCGCCGGCTAATGCGAATGGCAATGTCGCCATGATCAGCAACGCTTCGTCGAATCGGCGGAAGGTCATATAC
>DATLHW010000477.1:0-13891 GCA_035539675.1 Burkholderiales bacterium
CAATTTCATTCCGATCCCATCTGATTTTTTTAGTCGCCGTTTCTAGCCCGGATGTTTCATAAATTCGCGAGATGATCGCGCCGGATTTTGATTCGTAGGGGAATTTTGTGAAGGAGCGGCGTAGTTATTCATACGCCCGACGGAACAAAATTTTCCTACGAATCAAAAAACCAGCGAGGGCTCGCGCAATTTATGAAACATCCGGGCCAGGTTGAATCAACCGGCGCAAAATCATTTATCGATTAGTTACTTTTCCGCTTTCCGATGACAGTAATCTGTTCGCTGTCGTACATAAGGCATGAGAATTGCGAATCAGGCGGCTTGCCTTGCATAGGCCTTCTTTGCTAACCGTTTTTTGAAAGTTTCGAGCTCGTTAAAATGAGTAACAGCGTTCCGCGCCGGTTACGTGCGTTAGCGAACAGACTAAGAGGGGCGTTAACCATAACCTGACTTCATCCGAGCCAGCGTGCATGCTATTTCTACACGGTGACGATGCCCAACAATTGCAGTTGTCGCAGGCTTGGCGAAGCGAAGCATGTACCGACATGGCTTGCCGATGCCCCCCCCCACATAAAGGAACCATAATGAGCAAACTCAACCTTAACCTGCTCGCGCTTGCGGTCAGCCTCGCGTTCAGTACCGGCGCCTCGGCGGAAAATATGTCGACGATCGACTACAAGGCCGGTAAGGACAAGATCGCCGCTGAGTACAAATTGGCGAAAGCAGGCTGCGCGTCGTTGTCCGGCAACCCAAACGATATTTGCATCGTCGAGGCCAAAGGTAAGGAAAAGGTCGCAACCGCCGAACTCGATGCTAACTACAAACACACCCGCAGGAGCCAATACCAAGCGCGCGTCGCCAAGGCGGACGCCGACTATGCGGTTGCGAAGGAACGTTGCGACGACGTAGCTGGCAACGCGAAAGACGTTTGCGTGAAGGAAGCAAAGGCAGTAGAGACTGCCGCCAAGGCCAACGCCACAACACAGTTGCGGACCGCGGTCGCGAATGCTACGGCGCAGGACACTTCTGTCAATGCGCACATCAAGGCGAACAACCAAGCCGCTGAAGCCCGTAAGGACGCTACGGTGGAGAAGCTTGACGCCGAGTACAAAGTGGCGAAGGAAAAGTGCGACACGTATGCAGGCAGCGCCAAGGATCAATGCCTAGGGGAAGCGAAAACGCGCTTTGGCAAGTCCTAAGCCGCACGCCACTGGTTCACGTTCAAGCCGTTCCGCGTTCACCAGCGCGTAGCGGCCGTTCATGACAGACATCAATCATGTTTCATTTCCTTTCGCGTTAGGAACGAGACGCGAGACCCAACAAAGCATCGTTGCTATCGCGAAAGAGATCAGGAGATAAAAATGAAAAGCGCAGAAAGAGTCATGATAGGCGCCGCGGCGGCGATAGCAATTGGCATGGGAGTTTCCGCTTGCGACAAACAACATCCAGCAGAGTCTGTTGGCCAATCAATCGATCAAGCAGCAGGAAACATTGCCGACAAATCGAATAAGTTAACCGCCAGCATCGGTGCGCAAAGCGAAAAAGCCGGCGCGGCGTTCGATGACGCCGCGATCACCGTTAGAGTAAAAGCCGCGATACTCGCGGAGCCCGGCCTCCGCGTCACGCGGATCTCGGTGGACACATCCAAAGGCATCGTGACATTGAACGGCTCGGTCGATGCGCCGGAAACCAGAGACAAAGCCCAAGAGATAGCGGCAAATATCGCCGGCGTAAAAGAAGTGGACAACCGCCTATTGTCGAAGATCGGCGAATAAAGCCTCGGCGTCTTCCATTGTGATTACAGCGTTTTTTTGACGCATGAAGGGAAGAGAATCTCGAACCTGCGCTGTTCAACGTACTATTTGTACGCCTGCGCTTCTCGGCCCGATCTTCGCTTCCCTTCATGCGTCGGAAAATTGCTGTAAAGCCTTCAACAGCCTTAACTGCTCCTTCTGAATGACCAATAGTTCACTCCATTGACCTTCTCTCAACGAGTCCACCTTCTCGTGCAGTAGCATGATTTCAAGCTCCGCCTTCAGATTGACGTCGTAGTCATGCTCCGCATTGATTCGGTCCTTTTGCGCCTGCCTGTTCTGCGACATCAGAATAATGGGCGCTTGAATGGCGGCCAGCATCGAGAGAAAAAGGTTAAGCAGGATATAGGGGTAAGGATCAAAACTTGTGTCGTACCTGAGAAGGATGATTGAGTTCGCAATGACCCAGGCAATCAGGATCGCGGCGAAAATCGCGATGAACGTCCACGAACCGCCAAAAGTAGCCACAGCGTCCGCCGCTCGCTGACCCAGCGTTGAATTTGCCTCAAACTCCTTCGACGTGTCGCGCGCGATATGTTTTTTCTCGGCAATATGGCGCGCCACGCGTTTGGCGCGCTCGTCCAACGAGTCATACGGCTCGCCGAGCAGATTTCTCGCGATATCGTTCAATTTTTGTTTCATCGGATCGCCAAGACATTCTTATGGGCAATAAGCGGTCAATCGCCGCTTCTAGGATTACGCATTTGTCCTTTTTCGATTTACGGAATTCGATGCCGACGCGCCTTATGCGACCCGCGACGTGTTATCGCCACGCTCGCGACAACACCTGCTATAACGCCGAGCACCGCCACCAATCCAATCACGCGCCACGTATTTCCATGCACGTAGTCATCGGTCGCCTGCACTGCCGCCCTTCCCCTGTTTAGGGACTCCTCACGAATTTTCGCCAAACGATCGGCTGCGGCCGCAAGGCTGCTTTCCACGCTCGTCCGAAACACGCCCACCTTGTCGCCGCTGGCGCTCACGGTGCACTGGAGGCGTCCGGTTTGGGCGTTCTCTGTGTTGAATTCGTCGAATACTTTTTCATTCGAGCCATCGGATAGGGTCGGGTTCATTTTTATCTCCTGTTTGTCCGATTCCGCTCGCACGAGAGAGGACTCGAAGGCTTCACCGGATGGCGCCTCTCAGAACGGCAAGCAACGCCCGGCAGAGCTGCGACAGAAAAGGATCTACAGGCTACGATCCACGATAGAACTGGTCGGTGCGGCAACGCACATTCGGCCGCTTTCACGTTCACGATTGATTTGGAAATGGAGTAACTCGGCCCGCTCGCTACACTTAATAAGAGATTCTTTAGATTGCCCCCCCACTTTGAACTCATCTGGAAACCTGCGAACAACCGCGCTTAGAGCCTATCCCAATGGACGGCATAGGCTCTAAGTCGCTTTACGACCGGTCCATACTATTGTGGAGGAGTTCAAACGCACGTCGCCCCATGTATCGGACGATAGCTTCGGAATGCATCGCGAATATGCTGCAGCAGCAAATCATCGTCCCACTGTTTGGCCAGAAACTTCGAGACATTGCCCTCATTAACGCTATTGACGATCATATCGAGATCGGCATGCCCGGATAAAATGATCCCAATGGTTGCCGGATATAGCGACTTCGCAATTTTCAAAAATTGCGAACCCAGCATGCGAGGCATGTGCTGATCAGACACAATGACCTGCACCAAGTTCGTCGCCAACAACCCCAGCCCTTCTTCGCCACTGGATGCGACGAGCACGTGGTAACCCTCGTTCTGCAACATGTGCTTCAAGAGAAACAAGGCGTCCGGGTCATCGTCCACGAGAAGCACTGTCCGTGCTAGTTCGGTCGGCGATTGCGTCACCGTGAGTCGCTTGCCGTCGCGCAACATTCCCTCGAAAGTATCCGCAGCCACTGCCGGGCTAAAATAATAGCCTTGGAATTCATCGCAGCCGTGCTGCCGCAAATAGTTGAGCTGCCCCTCCGTTTCCACGCCCTCGGCGACGACGCGCAAATTCAGACGATGCGCCATGGCGATGATCGCGGTGGCGATAGCAGCGTCATCCGGATCGTGAGTGATATTGGTGACGAAGCTGCGATCGATCTTTACAAAGTCGAACGGAAAGCGTTTCAGGTAGGCCAACGATGAGTAGCCAGTGCCAAAGTCATCCAACGACAAACGCAATCCCAGATCCTTGAGCGCCTGCAAACTAGCCGCCGCCGCTTCCGGATCCTTCATGAGGATCGATTCGGTCAACTCCAGTTCCAAATATTTCTGTTGAAGTCCGTACTTCGCCAGCGCGCCGCGCACGTTTTGCAGCAGTTGCCCTTTTTGCAGCTGAATTGCCGACAAATTGACAGCCACCGGGACAACGCCAATGTCGCGAGCCAGCCAAACCGCCTGTTGCTCGCAGACGGCGTCGATCGCCCAATCGCCGATGGGCACGATCAGCCCGGTTTCCTCGGCCAGCGGAATAAATTGGAGCGGCGGAACCATGCCCCGCTCCGGATGCCGCCACCGGATGAGTGCTTCGGCCCCAACTATCCATCCGCTTGTTAGATCGACGCGGGGTTGGAAGTAAATAACAAATTGCTTCGCTTCCAGAGCTATGCGTAGTTCGCTTTCCAGCGCCAGTTTCGCCGTGATCGCGGCGTTCATCTGCGGCGCGTAAAAAAGAAACGACTCCCTCAACGATTTGGCTTTCATGAGGGCTGCCTCGGCGTTTTTAAAGAGCGTTTGCGCATTCATCCCATCGCCAGGGTGCAGCGCAATGCCCGCCCGGACCGATACCGGAATCTGCCGATTGTCCCAAGTGAAAGGTTGGCTCAGTGGTTCAAGTATCTGCTTCTGGAGAATAGACGCCACCTCGGCAATCTGCTGGACATCGGCGACAGCAATGGCGAAGGTATCGCTACTGATACGCGCTATGCTGCATGGCTCCCACAACGAGCCGGTAAGACGTTCGCCGACTTGTTTCAGGAGCGCGTCGCCAGCGGGACGTCCAAACGCGTCGTTTAAGTGCGTGAAGTTATCCAGATCAATGACGATGACAGCCACAATGCCCTTATCTGGCGCAGCGCCGTTCAACAATTGGGTCAGCCGATCATGGAATAGCTCACCATTCGGCAAGCCGGTCAGCGAGTCGTAGTAGGCGAGATAGCTGAGCCTTTCTTTCTTATGGATAAACTGAAGACCGAACGAAACATCGTTCGCCAACCCCGTAAGCAACTTGCACTCCTGCTCGTCGAAAACCCCGATCTCGCTGGCGAACAATGCTAGAACCGCAACTGCTCGCTCATCGGTGAATAGTGGAAAACAAGCCAGCGACTGGTGACCTCCTTCGAGTAAGTCGTCACTAAGGGGCGCCAAGGTGGAATCCGCACTTATGTCATTGCAAATGACCGGCTGAAGCAATCGCACAGCTCGACAAGCTGGCCGATTGCTATCCGGCGTGTCAACCCGAGCGGTCAACCTGATCTTGTCAACGTAACCGGGGTCATTGCCATACCAAGCAACGACTCTCCCATCCAGCGTCTGTGGATCTATCGCGCCAATCCAGGCCATATTGAACGCGCCCGCAGTCACTGCGACTCGGCACACCTCTTGCAATAGCTCATCGCGGTTGCCTATTCGCACAATCGCGGAGTTGATGCCGCTGAGGACTGCATGGATTCTGTTCAACCGGGTTATCTTGTCCTGTTGCTCCTTACGCTCGGTGATGTTTTCGGCGATGCCGGCCACCCGGTAGATGGCGCCCGCTTCATCACAAATAGGAAAGCCGCGCACCCTTATCCAGCGCAGGCTCGCATCCGGTCGCACAATCCGGTACTCGATATCGAATTGACCAGTCGTCGTTGCGCGTTCAAGATTATCGAGAACCGCTGCACGGTCGTCCGGGAAAATTGCGCCAGTCCATGACTGCGGCTCCGCATACAAACTCTCGCAGCTCCGTCCCCAGAGTGTCTCGTACGCCGGGCTCATATATAACATCTCTGTAAAGGTGGGATTGGCCAGAAAGAACGCCTCTTGAATGTTCTCGGCCAGTTGCCGAAACCGTTGCTCCGACTCCGACAATTGACAGTACGTCCGTGACAGAGCCACTGATTGACCGATCTGGGCGGCCAATGCGCGACCGAAGGAGAACCAGTCCTCCTCGATGAGTTGGTGGTGCAAAGACAATAGCAACAATACGCCCACGCCTTTCTCTCCATACCGCACCGGAGCCAGCAGAGCGGATTTCGATCGGGCGCGCTGCAGAAAATCCTCCGCCAACGCGGCGTCAATCTGAGCGGATGGAATCATCGTGGCTTCATCCGCCTTAAGGACCTGGTCAAGTAGCCCCGATGCGCCGAAGTGCGCGCGCGCCGAATCCAGTATTTCAGCGCAGCCGTGCTGTGCGCCCAGCACAAGCTTTTCGTGTGGCTCCAATAGATACAAGGCGCCCTTGGAAAGTCCAGCGCCGTCCAGGCACTGGGCAAGGATTTCATTGAGGGCCGACGTAAGATCCTTGTGTTTCGTCAGCGTATCGGCGACAACGCCCAGCTCATGCAAGATGGCGCTTTGGATAACAGTGCGTTGTACGCAGGAGTTGAGCAACTTCAACTGGCGCTCGAGCTGGTGAATTATGCGCACATGGTGTTCCGCATCGAGCTCCGCGACGGCGCTTGATGCGCGTGGGATCGGCTGCTCCAAACTCTGCAGCGCGGCGTTGAGAATAGGTTCGAAACCTAGATTGCGATGAATGAAGGTGCTGGCGCCCACCTTCTCTCCGAGCTCACAATCCGCCGCTTCGATGTAATTCGCCGAAACCAGCACAATAGGTAAACCGAACAAGCGCTCGTCGTTGCGCAATTTGAGACACAGCCCAAAACCATCCAGCTTTGGCATCAACACATCGCTAACAATGAGATCAGGCGGCTCACGCCGCGCCTCCGCAAAGGCCTCGGCGCCGTCACAGGCGACCCGCACGCGAAAACCCGCGTGTGCAAACTGCAAGCGCAGGAGCTTGCGTTGCACGGGATCATCGTCGGCCAACAACAGCGCCCGACCACGGCCTGGGGCATCGGCGCGGGGGACGTGAGGGACTAAAAAATCCCGGACTGCCTTGACCAGGCGTAACGGCTCCACTGGCTTCAATAGAAAATCCGTGAACCCAGCGCTGGCCACGCGACTTTCTTCCCGTCTGGAAATGAAACCACTCACGGCGAGAATAGGGATTTCAGCGCCGCCTGACATCCCGCGCAGCTGTTTGACCAAGTCGACGCCATCGATGTCCGGCAGCAGCAGATCCAACAAGATCAAATCAGGGGCGCATTGCGCCATCCGCGTTCGCGCCGCGTAGCCGTCCCTTGCTTCGAACACACGGTAGCCCTCTACCTGCAGCGCGATACGTACATTTTTTGAGGTGACTGGATTGTCCTCTACCACAAGGATCATCGGCATCGCACCGACGGCGTTCGGGCGTTCGTGCTGAGTCATTGGATCCATGAACCACCTTTTCCTGACGCGACGTTGCGCAGGTAATCGGCGACCTGCGCGTCAAAATGACAGGTATCTATCGGCTTGGAGATATCACCGCTGCAGCCGGACGTGATCGCCATCTCGTTATCTCCTTTCATTGCGTACGCGGTAAGGTCAACCTAGAAACGGCGATTGAACGCGCCCGCGTGTGCTCACCCATTTGGTGAGGCGCCAAACCACAGTAACCTTCGAAAAGGTAAAACATTTCTATAGGCAATAAGCGGTCAATCGCCGTTTCTAGGTTCAATGACTGTGATGACCAATAGACTATGCCAATCCCTTAACGAGCGGCGGGCTGCTCTGCTCGTCAATCGCTGCGGCCTTCCTGCTCTTTGCCATCTCTCGTGCATATTTGCGAGCGCCTTTGGGTGAACCAAACGAGGCTAGCGCCTTATCAACACCCACCTCTGTCACGTTCCACTGACCAGGGTCGCCGCGAGTCACACGAAATATTGAAGCGCCTTTTTGCTCAACGCCCATAGCAGTGCTCCTTCATTTCAAGGTTCTCATTGATGGACAGCGAATCGATGGATCACGGTGTCCCTAAGGCTCGTGTACGGAATAACTTCCTGATTTTTTCTACGTCTCGCGGGCGCGTCTGCGTTTGCTCACGCAGACCGTTACGCAGGCGGGGGCATGCCTTCCGAATTCCCTGCTCTACTCTCGCATCGCACCCTGCGAGACTCGTCCAAGCGGGAACTTATTCCTTACACGCCCCGACACTAGGCCGATTTTCTTGCTACGTATGTACGTTCTCGTACACAGCGCCGTTTCTATACCTCGGGTGAGAGAACACGATAACCAACGGGGCAGCGGAGAAAACGATAGCGACTGAAGAGCGGTAAGCGAGTTTCGCTTCCAGCAAGCCAATACTTTCATCATCTAAAAAGGTGGCGACGCTGGCGCGTGACGGTCATCTATACCCGGCTAGCGCTGATGAATGAAGTCGCGGGGATAGACCGTTAACAGGGCAAGCAAGGGCCGCACTTTCTGGTTTATCGTCAGGTTGAGTCGATAGCAGGAGTCCACTCCGCTCACAATCTCCTTAGGAACGTGTACGGAATAACTTCCCGATTTAGACAAGTCAGTCGGGATGCGCTACAAGGCGCTCCGAAGCGCGGTGTAGCCAGACTACATAAGCGAGGAGCAACGCCGTAGCGCGCCCGACAGACGCAGGATAAATCGGGAAGTTATTTCGTACACGTTCCTTAAATAATGGACGCACGAACAAGCTGCACGTTGAGAGCGCCTAATGTCGCCTGCCGTACAGAAGACTGCAACGCACAAGCCGGATACTTGGCGGAGCCGGGAGAAGTCATTCTCCTGCATATGTCCGATTCGTTTTGTTTTTCTGCACCTTGGATAGGCACGCCACAAATCTTGATTGCATTGCTTCTTACGGTCGAGTTGATGAATGCACCAAACACATGTGACGCCTTAACACAGGCAGCAATCGGTCAATCGCCGTTTCCAGGACGATATGAAGGAAGAATCCTAATGAACACAGATTTCGATTGGCCCACCCCACCCCACTTTGAACTCATATCGAAACCCGCGAACAACAGCGTTGAGCCGGCTTTCATTGTGATGAACGACAGCCAGAAGTTGACCGGAAGGATGCTTCGTCTCATCCCTGCCGCCTCGCTGGTGGAATTTCATCCGGACCGCGCAGTCACAAACCTCAGCATTGGCTTTTCAAGCTTCAAGAGTTTGCACCTCGCTCAACCGATTGAGCTTAAGCGGCTTCCACTATCGAATATCCAAGGCAGCATTGAGGTGTATCCCTCTTCGGAAAAACAGCGGTGCGTTGTGCGCTTCAAGGATGGGAGCGAGCTTGTTGCCGAAGTAACCGGATTCGTATTTTTACCTTTTGGCGTGTTTCTCTTCGTGACCAGTCACTCGAATAAAGTTCTCCGTTGGTTCATCCCCGGAGATGCGATGGCAAGCTGCGAAACGGGAGATTTGCTCGGTAAGATTCTGGTCGATCAGAAAATAGTTTCGCATGAGCAGATAGAAGCTGGACTGAAACAACAAGAGCAACTCCGCTCGCAAAAGCTGGGCGACTATTTGACGCGAGAAGACATCCTTACGCAGCAACAATTAGAAGCGGCGCTAAAAAGCCAGAAGTCGGCGCCGCAGTTAAGATTGGGCGAGGCGCTACTACTTGAGCAATTAGTGACGAAGAAGCAATTGAACGATGCATTGCAGCTGCAATCGCAGGATCGAAAACTTCGCCTGGGGGAAATTCTCATCCGAATGGGCTTGCTGACGGGCGACACGCTTGCCCGCGTGCTCGTACAGAAGTTGGGCGTTCCTTATGTAAACCTGCAAACGTTTAAGGTCGACCCGACGGTCATCGAGACGATTCCCCTTCGGCTCGCCAAGAAGCATACCGTTCTACCCCTCTATAAAACCGACTCCCGCATCATCGTTGCAATGGAGAATCCGCTTGCCTGGGATGCGTTGGAGGAAATAGGTTTCTACACAAAATTGAAAGTGGATCCGGTCCTCGCATCGCCGAGCGATCTGGCGCTGATGATTGAGCGCTTTTACAGCTTTACACAGGGGCGGGAAGAAGATCTTTCCGATCTGGTGTCCGAACTGGAGGCCGGAGACGAACGGGGAAAGCCTCCAGCGGAAGAAGAGGTGACGGAATCGCATAGCGCATTGGTTCGGCTCGTAAATCGAATCATTGTGGACGCCTATAGACAAGGCGTCTCGGATATCCACATCGAATCGTTTCCCGGTAATACGCCGAGCAAAGTGCGGTTTCGGAAAGATGGCGTGATGATGCCCTATTCCGACATCCCCGCAAATTTTCGCGCCGCGCTGATATCCCGTATCAAGATCATGAGCCGGCTCGACATTTCCGAAAAAAGGCATTCGCAGGACGGCAAGGTAAACTTCGAACAGTTCGGTCCTGCAAAAATTGAGTTGCGCATTGTCACGGTGCCCACGGCAAACGGTCTTGAAGATATCGTGATGAGAATCCTTGCTGCGCCAAAGGCCCTATCCCTCGACAGCATCGGCCTTGGACCTCACGTCCTTGCGGAGCTAAAAAGGCTGGCGGTTAAACCGCACGGTCTATTCTTCGTATGCGGCCCCACAGGCTCGGGCAAGACCACGACGCTGCATTCAATGCTCAGCCACATCAATACCCCCGAACGAAAAATATGGACCGCCGAAGATCCCATTGAGATTACCCAGAAAGGACTGCGTCAGGTTCAGGTAAATGCGAAGATCGATTGGACGTTCGCCAACGTGCTACGAACTTTTTTGCGCGCCGATCCCGATGTGATCATGGTGGGCGAAACAAGAGATCCGGAAACCGCAAAGATTGTTATAGAGGCGTCCTTGACTGGCCACCTGGTGTTCTCGACCATGCACACCAACAGCGCGGCAGAGAGTGTAGTCAGATTGTTGGACCTTGGACTGGACCCCTTCAACTTTGCTGACGCGCTTATTGCCGTACTCAGCCAAAGGTTGACGCGGCGTCTGTGCGCGGCCTGCCGTAAACCTCACGTCGCGTCGCTCGAACAGATGGCGCTGTTGGCGCAAGAATACTGCCGGGAAACGCAGCTTGTTCCCGAGGAAGTTCTCCTCCAGTGGCGCGCTCAGTACGGCCACCATGATGAACTGGTGCTGTTTACAGCGAACGGCTGTAAGGAATGCGATCAGATGGGGTATAAGGGCCGGCTCGGCATACACGAACTGCTCGTCGTTTCACCGGCCATGAAGAGAAAAATTTACGCCAAAGCAAATGTCGCCGAACTTTCACATGTTGCCGCTGAAGAGGGAATGCGAACACTGAGGCAGGACGGCATCGATAAAATTTTGCAGGGGCATACCGATTTGGAGCAGATTCAGGCGGTCTGTATCTAATCTAGGGAGCCTCTGATTAAGTGTAGCGAGCGGGCCGAAGATGAGCCGAGGAACGGAGGGTGTAGCAGGGGTTTCGGGGAGCATGCTCCCCGCTTGCGGAACGGTTTGCGCGTGCAAGCGCAAACGCGCCCTGCAAGGGTACGAGTAGTACGTTGAGTACCGCAGGTTCATATTCGGCTCGCGCAGTAACTTAATCAGAGGTTCCCTAGCAATTTCGCGCTTTCCTCTCCACACGACGCATACCTGGATTTTGTGGTTGAACCTAGATTCCGCAGTTGAACGCGCCCGGGTGCGCATCGCAGGACACGCTATGTGCTGCACCGTACAGACATCGCATGGCTACGGGATCATGGTGTTAACAGGTGTGGTAGCCGGATAATTCCGTCGCCAAGCCGCGTCTTTGGAGAACGAACCATGCCCATGTGCAGTCATCACATACCGTTAGAGGAAAAATGCTCACGATGCGTACAGGAGGGTTTAAAGCGAGAAGATGAGCGATTGACCGCTTCGCGGCAGGATGGTATTGATCGCGCCCTTCGCTTGGTCATTCCGCTGGAAGCGACGACGTCAAACGCTATAGAGAATTTCAGTCGAATGGATTATTCCAGTGTTGTGCATCTGCCGGACTTCGCCCGGATGTCTCATAAATTCGTGAAATGATCGCACCAAATTTTGATTCGGCGGGTACTCTTGTAACGAAGCGCGGAGTCATTCATTCACCCTATCGAATAAAATTTTTTTGCGAATCAAAAGACCAGCGATGTCTCGCACAATTTATGAAATATGCGGGCTAAATTAATTGTCAAGAAAGCCGCCGCGCTGAACTTCATCCTTGGACTTCGGAACGCCAATGTCGAGCCGCTTTAAGCCCCCATCGTTCAGCAATCCGGGGCGGTTTTTTTGGACGGTAACGCCATCATCGATTTTATGGCCAGCCAGCGTGGCCTCACCAGCCATCCTTACGTTACTTTCGACATCCTTGACGCCTTCCAACCCGCGCGCAATGCTGATTGCGCGATCAACCTGATTTTTATTATCAACATAGCCGCTGAGATAAACCTTTCCGTTGCGCGTTTCGACATTGAAGTATCCGCTCCTGGCGGGTAACTCCTCGCGGAGCGCCACACTCACGTTTGCCGTGATAACGCTGTCGTCTTTTTCCATTTCCGCCGTCGCGCCAACCACCGGCGTTCGACCATCATGCCGCGCGTCGCAACCATCGAGAAGAACAAACGCAACGCCCGTCGTGATGAAACACCGAACCATTCGTTGATAGCAGGCTTTCATGTTGAATCCTTCCAGGAAGGCTATTCACAAGGTCCATAGTTCGCCGCCCCTTAGCGCATTGCAGCCAGTAAAAGGCAAGCGACGGCTGAAAAACATCGTTTCTGATACGAACTAAATCAACCGCGAGATCGTCGCCAACTCCTCGCGTGCCGCGGCAGGAGCCGTCCGATCGGATGTGTGGCATGGACTTCGATCTCATCACTATAGACAGAGGGCGCCAAAGATTAAACGTAACGACATCACCTCTCTGTACGCTGGCGCACAAAGCCAGATCTACATCGATGCCATGCAAAGCACGAACTGGAAGAAGCTTGAACGCCTGCTGAGAATTCGCATCGAGGCCTGGCCTT
Organism: Burkholderiales bacterium; assembly: GCA_035539675.1. GTDB lineage: Bacteria > Pseudomonadota > Gammaproteobacteria > Burkholderiales > DATLHW01 > DATLHW01. Next base: position 12,846 of record DATLHW010000477.1, read on the forward strand.
GATGTGGCGGATTTTGTGTCACGTATTTCGCCACCTCCACCCCATTCATATGTGCGTCACCGTACCGACCAGCTTAGCTCTTTCGCCCATTCTGTCATCCTGGGTTTCAACGCCACGATAGTCCACTTTCTTTGGCGATCGCAGGCAATGGATGCGCCACTGATTGAGCTCAATCAGCAGAGACTAAAGAAGGCGAACAGCTTTTTTCAATCGCCGAATTGAACGTTGTAAAGGAGAACCACCATGACATTAGGAACCGTGCTGTTGATCGCTTTAATTCTGTTGCTGGTCGGCGCCATTCCAAGCTGGCCGCACAGCAAAGGTTGGGGCTATGGTCCGAGCGGAGGAGTGGGGCTGGCGCTGATAGTCGTCCTTGTATTGCTGTTGACGGGACGCCTGTAATTTCACTGCGAGTTAGACAGGATGCAGATGCTTTGTCGACTGTGCTCGCAATACTAAGGCGATTTCCGATAATAAACATGCCAATTAAATCGCGTCTTTCTTCGCTTGGCGTTGTTGTTCGTCGTTGCCATAGCTCACTATGACGCCTCCTCTCGCCTAGCCAAACGACGAAATCCATCAATTTTATTGGCATGTTTATTATCGGAAATCGCCTAACTTGTATTGTCGCAGCGGAGCCTTCGCGTTTTGCTTTTAACTCGAAATGGAATGCTTATCCTGATCGTAGGTTAGTGAAAGCAGTTTTATTTCGTAATCATCTGGAGAATTTCGCCATGAAACAACTTAAATATTTTTTCTCACTCTTCTTCACCGTTATTTTCATATCCGTCCTGGGGTGCGCATCCACGCAGAAGCAGGAGGGAACCGCGGAATATATTGACGACAGTCTCATCACCACCAAGGTCAAGACGGCAATCCTCAATGAACCAGGATTGAAAGTTGCGGAAATCAATGTTGAAACATTCAAGGGAATCGTTCAATTGAGCGGCTTCGTCAATTCCGCCACGGCCAAAAATGAAGCAGTTCAAGTTGCGCGAAGCGTCAAAGGTGTGAAATCCGTCAAGGATGACATGCGGGTCAAATAA
>DATLHW010000478.1:0-4269 GCA_035539675.1 Burkholderiales bacterium
GCGATTTTAGTGATGCTCCAGATGGAAGAAACACCGGAAAAGGGAGGAAGCTCCTCCTAGGAATCAGTGCCCCGTAAGAATGGCTCCACACTGAACGTCTCAAGCATTCAAGTTGCTGAATCAGCCGCCGAAGTTAATTCGCAGCCACCAGAAAGCGCCTCCTGGATATTTGATTGGAACGAAAGGTTCTGCCCGGCGCATATACAGGATTGGTCGCGAATCTCGAGGGGGATGCCGATCGAAGGCAGGAGAAGATCATTGTGGAATCGCGAACAATCTCTGCGCCGCACTTTGGAAGCTGGGCGAACTGGAGAGTGGCGTAGCGTACTTGAATGATGCGGTAACGGCTTGCCGGAAGCGCTGAAGGAACGCACCCGCGAACGCGCGCCGCTGAAGTGGGCGGAGACCCAAAATGAATTCGGCAATGCGCTTTGGAAATTAGGCGAGCGTGAGTGCAACGTAAAACAACTGACCACCGCGATGAAGGCTTTCGAAGCGGCGCATCATCCTAGAAACGGCGATTGGACGCGCCCGAGTGTGCGTTTTTGGCTTCGGCCGCTACGCTTAACGTTCGCTTCACTCACGTTAGCCTCCACCGAAACTTCGTTTTCAGGCCGTCCGGCTAGGCGCGACAACGCGGGACGGCCTGAAAAACGTGCAATCGGGTGTGTAGCGTGTTCACCCAATTGGTGATGCATCAAATTGCCGTAACCGTCGAAAAGAGAAGAAGTTTCCATGGGCAATAAGCGGTCAATCGCCGTTTCTAGGATCATAGGTATCGAGACAGCAACCACCCGGCATGATGCGCAATTCGAGGAGTCGCTACAAACACTTAATCAACTTGTCGTGGAGCTCAAACCTGGACACGGCGGTTCCCGGTATGGGTAGTTCATGTCGCCAACTACTCGCGCCGCTCGTTACACTTCATCAGAGGTTCCCTAATGAAATGCGATAAATACTTATAAAACGCATTCCAGTTTTCATTGTCCAATTTATGCTAGTTGCTTGGATGCCGTCTATCGACTAATTCGGGTTGCTACGTACTTTCGTATGGACTGACACAGGAGTGAGCCATGAAAAGCCTTATGCGTAAGAGATTTGCCGCGGTCGGAATCGCTGGATTGTTGCTGTCTTCACACGTTGCTTTTGGATCGGACGAAGCGGATGGCGGCACGGGAAACTTGGAGAGGTGGAATATCGCTTGGGGCGCTAGTGACTCAACCGAGAGTGAGAAAACCGCGCAAGGCTCCTCCGCGGACGTGCGATCGGGCGTGATAGTGCTTGTTCCTGCCACCGCCGCCAATCCTATTCCGGCTAACGATTGTTGGGTGCAGGTGTTCGAGGAAGATAATTATGGCGGCGACAGTGTGTTAGTGGCGGGCCCTCGCAGCTTACCCGATATCAAGCAGAGCGTGGCGGGCCATTCCTTCCGCACATTAGGCGAGAGTGTCGTTGCGGGACCAAATGCGCGAGTGACGTTGTATGAAGACGAGAACTTCGGGGGCAAGTCGTTGGATGTCGCGGAGAACTACCACATCAGCGAAGTGAACCAGAGTATCGGTCCTATTAAACAAACGGCGTCGTTGAGAGTCGCTTGCGCTGGGTGAGGTCTGGACATATTGACTTAGAGCGGTTTGCAGCTTGGCGTACGGGTCCAATCTTGGACCCGTACGCCAAGCTGCAAACCGCTCTAATCTCGCCGCAGAGTCTCACCAAGAGGTTGCAACTTCCTTGTCAAATGCGACATATAATCTACTCACATTTTTTCTTCTTGGAGTTCGTCCATGTCCGCGTCCGTTTTTCGAAGCATCGTCGCATTTCTTGTCGTCTGTAGCTTTCCTGTCATTGCGTATGCGCATCCAGGCCATTCTCACGACGCTAATGCGTTAGCCGGTTTTATACACCCGCTACTAGGCGTGGATCACCTGCTCGCGATGCTGGCGATTGGCGCCTGGGCGGCTCAGTCGGAGGGCCGGCGCGTATGGCTTGCGCCTAGCCTGTTCGTCGGCTTTCTCGGCATTGGCGCTGTGCTTGGCGTTCAGCAGATGTCTCTACCAGGCGTCGAGATGGGAATTGCGCTGTCCGTATTGATCGCCGGATTGCTGCTTGCTGGCGTCCATCCCCGTCGTTCGGCGATCGCTTATGTTCTGGTCGCCGCGTTCGCGATACTCCATGGTCATGCGCATGGCGTCGAAGGTCCTGCGCAAGGAGCGTTGGCCCCTTACTTCGCAGGCTTTATGGTCGCGACGCTTTTCCTGCATCTCGCCGGATTCTGGATCGGGCGGCAGTTGCGGCATTGGAGTCGGCATGCCGTGCAAGCAAGCGGCGTCGCTGTTGGCGCGATGGGATGCTGGTTGTTGATGCAACAACTTGTATAGGGTTATTGCGTCATATCCGAGGATATTAGGAGAGGGCAGTCATGAAAGTCGGGGAGACCGTTACAACGGAAATTCTGGCGCGCGAGAAATGGAGCGATACGCGGATAAGCATCGTCGCTGGCGAGGAATATCATTTCAAGTCGAGCGGGCAATGGAACGATAAAACCATTGTGTGCGGCGCGGATGGCTATGCGAGTCCAAACCTATTGCTGCGCGCCAGCGAATTTCTCCGACGCGTTCCAAGCGCGCCATGGTTTGCGTTGATCGGTTCGATCGATCGCAATGAGGATGCATTCTTTCTGCTTGGAGCGGAAGCCACGATTACGCCCCAATCGACTGGTACGCTGTATTGCTTCGCCAACGATGTGAGCTTTATGTATTGGAATAACACGGGGGGGATTCAGTTGAGCGTTACGCGAGTCCGATAGCCGCTCGCTAATCGCGGGCAAGGCTACGTTCCTAAGCTGCCTTTCTAAACGTCAAATTGATCCGATGTTCCCCCAGCAGCGGATGCGATCCCGCCTTGAGAGGCGCTACGCCATGATAACGAAGTCTCGCCGGTCCACCCCACACCACCACATCGCCGTGCGTCAATTGCACGCGTAGCGTCTTATCGGTTCGCTTTAATCCACCAAACAGAAACACAGCGGGAAGACCCAGTGAAACAGACACAATGGGTTCGCCAAAATCACGTTCGTCTTTATCCTGATGCAGCGATAGCCGCGCACCAGATTCATAACGATTGATAAGACACGCGTCCGGCTGGAAACCCGCAAAGCCGGCGCTAGCCGCCGCGCCTTTCGCCAATTGCAAAAAGACATCAGGCATGCGAGGCCAGGGCTGTCCACTTTCCGGGTCTAGCATGTCGTAGCGGTAGCCGGTGCGATCCGTCACCCAGCCGTATGAGCCACAATTCGTCATCGCAATGGACATGCGGAATCCACCCGGTGTAATCATGTGACGGAACGGCGCCTGGGTTGTGACGTCATGTATTGCGGCGATCAGAGCGGTTTCCGCCGATGCGGCGAAATGGCGCAACGCCACGGCGCCCGGATACAGATCCTCGCGATATAAATCACCGTCGTCTTTGAAGAGATCAAATGTCATTTCACGTTGCGTTATGAAAAGTAACGCCGGTTGTATGGCGATGCCCGAATGCAGCCAGCTTATTCAGATTCCAATCAATCGTGAACCCAACGGCGGCGCGCAGTCCGTACAAATGGTACGACAAGCGATGCTGACAAAGTGCACGATTAACTTGGAAATGGAAAAAGGGCAACGGGTCGAGGCAAAAGCAAAACTCAGGCCATACGATATCTGGTTGGAAGCTTGTGTCCAAATGGCCTGTTGGCAGTGGTAAGGTAGCTGACAACCGTTTCCAGGGGGAGGGAATATGATTGCGCGCTGCTGGATTTCAGATAGCTTTTCCCAAAAAATTGAGGCGTTTGAGCGAGGGGAAATTCAAAGCGAGCCGCTGGAAAAACTTCGCGTGGCGGCCCATGCGCAAGGAATGCGCATAGCCGAATATGTGCTGTCCATGGCCAACTATGGCATCGTCCTCGACAGCGCCAAGCCTGCGCAGGAAGTGGTTTGCAATGCGCAGCCTATCGCCGAGGACGACACTGAGGATGTGGAGTTCCTCCAAGCGCCTCCCGATGGCGCCACTTGGTGGGAGTGGTTGCAATATGACCAGGAAGTCGAACGTACTCGCCAACACCCCACCTCTCAGGCAACGCTCTCGTTAAAGGTAATAAACAACGCTGGCGAAATTCGCGATGCCTGGATTCCCGCCCGGGACCCCCCATCCTCCCGTCTCAGCCTACAGTACGGCGTGCTCGAAGAGGCGCGGCGGACATATTTGCATGGGTCGAGATTGGATGACATGGGAGTC
>DATLHW010000479.1:0-1777 GCA_035539675.1 Burkholderiales bacterium
AACGGTCCGCTAATTCCGCCCACGGCGTTTTGCAGGTAGGTCAGTTGATCGGCGTGCTCTTTATGATGCGCTTCGCTCCCAATGACGACTACGCCGCCCACCATGTCGGAATGACCATTTAAGTATTTGGTTGCGGAATGCACGACGATATCGAAGCCCGATTCCAAGGGCCTTTGTATCCAGGGGCTCGCGAAAGTGTTATCGGCCACCGCTAGCAGATTGTGTTCACGGGCTATCTTCGCGACAGCGGCAAGATCGATCAATTTGAGCAACGGATTACTTGGCGTTTCCACCCAGATCATTTTCGTTTTAGGCGTTATTGCGGCCTTGATGCGCGCGGGTTCGCTCATATCCACGAAGCTGGCGGACAGCGCTGCGGATCGTTTGCGAACGTTTTCGAACAAACGATAGGTCCCGCCGTAAAGATCATCGCTGGCGATGATATGCGCGCCGCTATCAAGTAGTTCCAGAACGGTCGCCATTCCCGCGAGTCCGGAGGCGAATGCGAAGCCTCGCGCGCCGCCCTCCAGGTCTGCGACGCATGCTTCCAACGCGCTACGTGTCGGATTGCAACTACGGGCATAGTCGTAGCCCTTATGAACCCCTGGGCTCGCTTGTACGTAAGTGGAAGTTGCGTAGATCGGCGTCATGATCGCGCCTGTGGCGGGATCCGGCTCCTGTCCCGCATGGATGACGCGTGTGGCGAAGCCATATTGCGCGCCGGCGATAGCCCTAAGTGTCTTGTTGTTCACGGCAAATTTCTCCGTAAGTAATTCAGGAAATCGAAGCGAGTGATCAAACCGAGAAAATGGCCATCCTTCACCATCAAAGCCACATAGCCGCGTTTTAATACGGCGAGGAGGTCGGCAAGACTCGCACTTGGGTCCATCGTGGTAAGGCGATCAGTCATGGCGGTACGCACGGGGTCGTGAAAGCGCTCCGGTTTTTTATGCACGTGCAGCAATACGTCGGACTCATCCAGAATGCCGACCACATGATCGTCTTCCAGCACAGGCACTTGAGACACTTCCGCCATTCGCATGCGTTGAAACGCTGTTAGCAGTGTGTCATCGGGATTGACCGATATAACCGCTCCTTGTTCAAAACGACGGGAAATCAAATCGCGCAGATCGCCGTGCTGCGTCAATTTGAGGAAGCCCTGATCGATCATCCAGAAATCATTGAACATCTTGGACAGGTACTTGCTTCCGGTGTCGCAAATGAAGGTGACGACTCGCTTTGGTTGCTTCTGCTCTCGGCAATACCGCAAAGCCGCCGCGACCAATGTGCCGGATGACGAGCCACCGAGTATCAATTCCGTACGAAGCAGTTCCCGCGCCGTCAAAAGACTTTCCGAATCGGGAATCGCATAGGCCTTTTTAACACGAGACAAGTCGGCGATAGAGGGAATGAAGTCTTCTCCGATACCCTCCACGACCCAGGAGCCCGCTGCGCCGATAGATCCCGTCTCAATATAAGGCGCCAACACTGAACCCACCGGATCGGCGAGCACGATCTCGGTTGCAGGATTAGCCTTGGCGAAGAACCGGGAGAGCCCGGTTATCGTGCCGCCTGAGCCGACGCCGCATACGACAGCATCTACCTGATGCGCCATCTGTTCCCAAATCTCTGGACCAGTCGTGCGTTCGTGGGCCAACGGGTTGGCGGGATTATTGAACTGATTGACATAGAACGCCCCCGGAATTTCCGAGGCTAGGCGAGCGGCCATGTCTTGATAGTAGGCGGGATGCCCTTTGTTCACATCCGACCGCGTCAT